>JAYVND010000547.1:0-3852 GCA_043758635.1 Bdellovibrionales bacterium | reverse complement strand
CCCACAGAGTACGTAAGTGCGAACTCCGTTATCTCAACCGAATTTTAAGCCGTTCTTGTTTTTCAAAATTGCGCGCGCATCTCAGATGAATTGATTTTACGATTTCTCTCCGGCATCTCACTTTGAGATCTGAGCGAAAGAGCAGTTCTTAGGTACGCCACGTGCAACAAATAACAGGTAAGAGACAGCAGATAACAGATATCAGACCTTAGACCTTAGACCTTAGACCTTAAACCTTAAAAAACAAGTGTCCCGTATCAAGGGTGATCAGAACGGAGCACCTTCAGAAACTAGATTTTTGAGTCGCTTTTTCTGATCGAAATTGAAATTAAAAAAACGATTCCATCACTCACGTCTCCGGTACGTCGTTCAACGTCGCTCAACCTCAATGCCCTAGCAGGAGATATTGTGATGAAGTTCCAATCTGAGATCTTGAAAGCTCCCACGAATTACGTTCCGGGAAAGTGCAGAGTGTCGAATCAACAAATTTTAGTTATCATGGTGATGAGCATCCTCACCTTTGCGGTCAACACGCGAGCTGCAATACCTGAAGCCAGCGGACTTTCTGAAGGCGATTCTTCTGTCGCATCTTCGACGGGCTCTTTACAGGCGAGCTCCCAGGCCTCTACTCTTTTAGGCAAGTGGATGAAGCTCGACCGAATTCGAAATGTGAAAACGGTTGGCCTCGACGGCACTGTCTACAAAGGCGTTTGCTCGGAGGATGAAGTCAGCAACGCCTTTTCCTTCAACAATCAGCAAATTGGCGATGCGCCTTCAAACCCAATATTGACCAGCCATCCCCAGTTTTGCGCGCGACTGGATTTTAACTCAGTGATGTATTTTCCTGCGGAAATTGCTTCTGCCGGAAAAATCAACGGAAGCTCTGAGGAGATTGTCCTGGCTCAAGTTGAAGGCCATCCGGCCATGCGAAATCTTGATGACGGAAAGAGCACGATGCACGTCGTTCGTGGCGTGCGCTTGAAAGCCAATTGCAAGATGCGCAACCGCCCAAAAATGATGGGCATGATGACGGACACTTTGATGGATTGCGAAATAGCCGAAGGCGGCACCGGCACACTCACCTTTTTAGTAAAATAGTCTACTCTCTGGCCGAATCTTTTTTAAAACTAGAGTGCGAAGTTCTTGGACCAAGGGAAAGCGCAGATTCTGTGAGTCGCGAGAACGCTGGTTCTCGGATGAAAGGAGAGCGCTGACTCTCCGATGCCGGGAGAACGCTGCTTCTTTAACGCCGCGAGAAAACATTTTCTCGACACATGCACCCGGACCACTTCCCTCTCGACCTTTTTGACTCATGCAGCACGTGCTTACGCAGCACGTGAACAATGATCTACGTGCACCAACCACTCATTTGCCTGATGAATTCAAAAAAAAATTCGGGTAGCCTTTTGGTGAATCATCCGCATGATCCTCGAAAGGATTTTAAAAAAACTATGAAATCACCCGTACGTGTTGCCGTCACCGGCGCAGCAGGACAAATTGGCTACAGCCTCCTTTTCAGAATCGCATCTGGCGCTATGCTGGGTGCAGATCAACCCATTATTCTTCAGCTTCTTGAAATCCCTGACGAGAAAGCTCAGAAAGCGCTCAAAGGCGTTATGATGGAGCTCGAAGACTGCGCGTTTCCGCTTCTTGCGGGAATGATCGCAACTGGCGATCCAGCGGAAGCTTTTAAAGATGCGGCCGTTTGCCTTCTCGTCGGCGCACGCCCACGCGGACCAGGCATGGAGCGCAAAGATCTGTTAACTGAGAATGCGAAAATCTTCACTGTTCAAGGTGATGCGATCGGGAAATTCGCCCATCCACAAGTCAAGGTTTTGGTTGTTGGGAACCCGTGCAACACGAACGCGTACATTGCAATGAAACAAGCGTTGAAACATGGACGCGTGAACGGACGAAACTTCACCGGAATGCTTCGCCTCGATCACAACCGCGCACTTGGTCAGCTCGCAAATAAAACGGGCCAGCCCGTTTCAAGCTTTAAGAAGCTCGCGGTCTGGGGAAACCATAGCCCAACAATGTATCCAGATTTCCGCAATGCGACGGCTAATGGAAAATCAGTGGCTTCGCTTGTTGGCACGGGCACTCCCGATGGCGACCAATGGAACAAAGAAACTTTTATTCCGACCGTTGGAAAACGTGGCGCGGCAATCATCGAAGCCCGTGGTTCTTCATCGGCGGCCTCTGCGGCTAACGCTGCAATTGATCATATGCATGACTGGTGGGTTGGATCGAATGGCGAATGGGTCACGATGGGCGTTCCATCGGATGGTTCCTACGATATCCCTGAGGGCATCATCTACGGCTTCCCTTGCACCACGGCTGGCGGCGACTACCAGATTGTGAAGGGTCTGGAAATCGATGCCTTCTCTCGCGAAAAAATGAGCCTGACTTTAAAAGAGCTCGAAGAAGAGCGCCAAGGCGTTCAGCACCTTCTGTAGATTTATTAATTATCTACCAATGTCGGATGGGCTTACGAAATATGTGAAAGAAACTAAAAACGGAGCCTCGTCGCTCCGTTTTTTTTAATCAAATCATGTTTACTTTGAAATCAGTTGGGGATCGACTCAGTGGATTCGATAATTTTGAAGACCATTTTGTCCATAATTGGAATGAAGCCATTCGTGCTTTTTTCAACGTGGGCCGAGACAAAAACTTTGTAGCCATCAAACGATGGGAGGACCGGCACGCAGTCGATCTCGGCGTTAAAGCTTTGGCGTTTGCCTGTCGGTAGGCTCACGAGCTTCACACTGCATTCGCCGAATCCAGAACCTTCGTGGAGCGCTGCTTGAACCATCGGACTCTGCTGCAGGACAATCAAGGTCTCGTCCGCTCCAAATCCTGTTGAGTTCGATGCGATCGCGCTAGCACATGTCAGGAGACCAGTGATCAGGGAGAGTGCAAGTTTCATAAAAACTTCTTTCTGGCGACGAATCGCCTCTTGTCGTCCTCGAATGAGTACGTCGGGGTGAGATCAAAATAACGCTATGCGACAATTTGCTCCAGATCTTCTTTGTACATAAATTGAAATTAAATGAACTACAGGTTCATTATTTGAGCTAACTAGCCGAAAATATTCAAATATGAATATCTTCGATTTCCAGACCTATCCCTCATATTTTGAGTTCTTCTTTAGCCAGCAACCGAAGAAGGGGCACAGTCTTCTCACGCAGTGGGCACGCGAGCTTCGAGTTTCGACAACTCTCCTTAGTCAGATTTTCAAAGGGAGAAAGCAATTAAGCCTCGAGCACGCTCAAGCACTCTCCCAACTCTTAGATTTTACTGCACCCGAAACAGATTTTCTTTTGCTTCTCGTTCAACTGGAACGTGCTGGGACGGCCAACTTGAGATCTCATTTCAAAAAGAAATGCTCCGACGCGCAAGAGGCATCGAGACTTTTGAAAAATCGTGTTCAGAATACAGCGACACTTTCGAATGAGGCGAAGGCGGAGTACTATTCATCCTGGATTTATTCAGGGATCCGTAACCTATCGGCATGTTCAAATTTTCAAACTGTCGAGGCGATCGCGAATCAACTCAAGATTCCTCGCGCGAGTGTCATCGAAGTGATCGACTTCTTAATTCACAATGGGCTGATCATTGAACAAGAGGAAAAAACGCGCGGGTGGGAGCCAGGTGTCGCGAGTTCCTATATCTCACCCGATTCCCCGCTCGTACGCAGCCATCATCAAAACTGGAGACTCAAAGCAATATCGCAGTTGGGAGCAATGTCGAGCGAAGATTTGTTCTATACATCTCCTATGTCGCTCTCTGCAGATGTCGCGAAAAAGTTGCGCAAATCGCTCGTCGACACCATCGAAGATATTCACCGTA
>JAYVND010000546.1:0-3852 GCA_043758635.1 Bdellovibrionales bacterium | reverse complement strand
CGAAACTCACCTCATCAACCGACTCGTTGCATTCTTTGCAACTGGCGACTCGATCGTGGGCAACAATCTGGTGCTTAATCTTTACAAACACATCAACTCTCCCGAAGCTCGCCTTTACCTCTCTCGGCAGTGTTTTGAAGAAGCGCTTCACGTGCAATTTTACCTGACACTTCTCGATAGCTATATTCCAGACCACGACGAGCGTGCCAAGGCGTTTTCCGCAGTCGAGAACATTCCATTGATTAAGAAAAAAGCCGATTTTTGTTTCAAATGGATGGATTCCATCAATTCGCTTGATCGCCTTGAGACCGCGCAAGATCGCCGTCGTTTCTTGATGAACTTGATCTGCTTTGCCTCTTGCGTGGAGGGTCTCTTCTTCTTCGGCGCATTTGCCTACGTGTACTTCTTGCGCTCAAAAGGTTTGCTCGATGGTTTGGCTGCAGGAACGAACTGGGTCTTCCGTGACGAGAGCGTTCATATGAACTTTGCGTTCGAGGTCATCAAAACTGTTCGTGCCGAGGAGCCAGATCTTTTCAACCAGCAAATGCAAGACATGGTCGTCTCGATGCTGGAAGAAGCGGTTGATTGCGAACATGCGTTTGCGGTAGATGTCCTGGATCTTGGAGTCGCGGGACTTTCGCCAAAAGACATGCGTCAGTATTTAGAGTTCATTGCAGATCAACGGCTTGCGGCTCTTAACATGCCTGCTCACTTTGGAAGCAAGAATCCGTTTGGCTTCATGGAGCTTCAAGATGTGCAAGAGCTTACGAACTTCTTTGAGCGTCGCGTTTCGGCCTACCAAATGGGCGTCGGCGGCACCGTAGCTTTTGACGAATCTTTTTAACCAAACAAATTCGAACAAAAAATTGGATTTTAACAGAGTCCAAAGGAAAAAAGCTGATGCGTGATCGTCAGCTTTTTTCGTCACGTTGCCTAACCAAACTTGTCATCCAAAATGCCAAAGCTCCGCGGATCGCCATGCTCACTTTTTCGCTCTCCCGAATCAGCTCTGGCAAATGTGCTGCGGCTGATGCCCGCCTGGCGCTGAGGGCTAGAATGCGCATTAATCACCCGCTACAGAGTCTCGACGGGTCACGAGGGATTGGGCCCACAGCTTGCACTCAAATCAACTCAAATGCCGAAAAACAAGTCTGCCTTCGATAAAAAGTCCTCGCCAGTCACGTATCCGAGCCGCAATTTCAGCGGCGCCCTGAATCCAACTTTCGCCAGTGGTCGGCGTGGAGATCGAGCATGGCATCAGTGCCTTCGGTTTGTGACAAACTTCACCTTGGCTCTCACTCTGAATTTCGGTTCGAGTTTCGTGCCGAACCAAGCCGTCGCTGCCGATCAGGAATTGCCGGTTGTTCTCCGATACGCTTCAGATCTCCCGCTTGCGCAAAAACAACTGATTGAACTCGATCTTTCGCGACTCACGACTCCGCAGTTCAGTGTGACAGCTCCTGAGGTGATAAAACTTTTTGATCAAACAGAACCCGTTACCGCCCAAGTTCTTCGGGCATGGCTTAAAGATCGCGTTAGAATAATTATCTCCGGGACCTACGAGTATTCGGTCGCAAACTTTGACTACGTCAACACGTCTTACCGATTTCCGATGCCAGGACTTTTTCCGTCAGACAATCGCGATGCACGAATCTTAAATCAAAACTCTCTGGCAACCAAAACGATGGATCGATCGACTGCCACTAATCAAGATTTGCATTCTGTTCTAGAAAATCTCGGAGCAGCCGCTTATGCCGATTCGAAAAAAGCAGATCAGGGTCTACGTGCGCTCTCTTTTCCTGGTCTCGGCCGCGTTGTTCTTTCAACTCCTCGCGTGGGAATCGTGAAGATCGACGAAGGCTTTTTCCCGCTGGGCCATTCAAACGAAGAATTTGCGCAGTACCCCAACTCACTTGTGCGTTTGAGTCAGTTGTTTCACGAAGGGCGCCACAGCGATGGGAATGGACTCACGCAAGGCTTCTTCCACGTCATCTGCCCAGCTGGCTCCGGCTACGCCGGAAAACCAATTTGCGATTCTTCAAGAAACGGCGCCTACACCGTTCAAGCGCAGGTTTTGAAAGCCTACACAGAGAGCTGTAAAACGTGCAGCATCGCAATGCGCGAAAGGATGCGACTGAATTACGTCGATGCTTTCAGCCGCGTGATAAAACAGATGCCGATCGTCAAAACTCATTCGACTGACGAACTCGGCCAGCTGCTCGATCAATGCAACAAAATGATTTCGCATGGCTGGAAGGTGCCCAGGGACTGCCCATTGTATCAGGCCGAACTAGAATCTCAAAAAGCGAACCGACCTCCTTCGCGAACGACGATCGATTGGGACGATGCCCCCGAGGGCTTACCCCCAAGTGCTCCCGCGAGCTGAAACTTGGAGCGTACGCGTGACGGTAAATGCGTGGTCGATGAAGCTCCGGCTCGGGTAAGAAGGCGCTTGCCACCCGCCCGATCCTTGGCCAAGATTGCGGCATGATTAAAACTCAGTTGTTGAAAGCCTCCACCATTGCCGGTTTCGCAGCAGTGATTGTGGGCTCTGGAATTTTTTGGATCACCCATCAAAGTGACACTGGTGCGACCGCGGAAGCCGTCACCAGCGATAACGCAGCCAACGGCAAAATGAGTTTAAGTGACACAACTTCAATCAACACGAAAAGCACCACGAAAAGCAATACGGATGCCGCGACATTGCCCATGGAGGCGCGCCTCGATGCAGAGCCGAAAGCTGATTTGGGCACCTGCTCGATCAACAAGCCTTGCGCTTCTCCCGCACCGACCCCCGAAAGGATGGGCACACCGATGGGCGAATCAAGTCCTTCGCCAAGCCCTCCGCTCACGAAGCCAGATGCAGATCACCCCGTCAGCATCTAACACTTAGTATCCACCGATCAAAGATCGAATGTTCACCGGTCAAAGATAGAGAGAAACACTCTCCATCGTGACAACCGAACCGGGAGCGCCGCGTTTCGATAATTTTAATTTATGCAGTCGAACGATGTGACCTCGATGCGCGTATCGGGCTGCAGAATTTGCACCGCTCGTAGCGCAAAGTTCGTCATGATCTCTTGTTATTCTTTCTTCAAGTTTGGCTGCTATAAGCTGCAGAAGAACTTCAAGTGTTGGCACCTGCGGCTCAGTCGCCGTATTCAGCGTCTGTGACGTGAGAAACTCACGAACCTCCGAGAGCCAACCATCGACATCGGGCAAATTCACGATCATTCCGGTCAAAGGATCGATTGCCGGAGACCCTTCTCGAATAAATTGAGCCTCGATTTCGAAACTCCCGCCAACATTCTTCCAATGATCCGCGCCAAAACGCTTTACGTTTTCCGCACCGCTCAACAGGGGATCTGACAGGCGATACGCACTCGAGAATTGAATTTTTCGATTGAAACTCAACATCGTTCTTTTATCCTCGTGCTGGCAGGCACCCAGATTCCCAGATTCCCACCATCAATTTAATTTGCGAAATGAGCCAAAAAAAATCCGAGGGGACACCCCTCGGATTTGAAATTCATTTCGTCTTGATCGCAGACTTCCGTTGAGAAGCCCTCAAGCCCAAAGTGAATTACATTTTATCAGCAGAACCTTCGCCTTCAGCAGCATGTTTCGCTTTTTTAGCGTGTTTCGCTTTTTTTGTCTTTTTAGTTGTAGTTGTAGTTTCAGTTTTCGCAGCTTCAGTAGAAGCGCCTGCAGATTCAGCAGCTGGTGCAGTTCCTTCTTGTGCGAATGCTACTGTCGAGAGAACGAGAGCGAGTGCAGTTACGATTGCTTTCATGCGATCCTCCTGGATATCTGAAGTGAGCTAAATCTTACTTCAGAACTTGTGTAAAACCA
>JAYVND010000545.1:0-3854 GCA_043758635.1 Bdellovibrionales bacterium | reverse complement strand
TATGACGCTGGAGATTGAACAAAAGCGCGTTGGAAAAGGCGTATGATGAATTCCAGGAATGCTCAATCGTGACTTTTTCAAAACGGCCATTCTCAAGCTGTCGACGGTACAGTCCGTAATGCTCGATGTAGTTCACAAACTCAAGCGTCGTAAATGCGATAACACTCTGAGCGAGAAAATACAAAGCACCCGGCACACCAAAAAGTGCCGCGATCACGAATAGAAAAAAGATCGATAGCGTGTGTCCTCGGAGCACTCTGTTCTGAATGCTCAGGCTGTTTGCACCTAGACGTTTGTTTTCTATTTCCCATGCGTGAAGGTAACTGAGGCGAAGACTTCGTAGGAGAAACTGATAAACGGTTTCGCCCGCTCGCGAAGTTGCAGGATCTTGTGGAGTTGCCACCTGGAAATGATGTCCAAATATGTGTTCAACCGCGAAGTGTTGGTAGCAGACCGAGGCAAGGAGCAAATCTGCCGTGAATTTTGCGGACTTCTCAGACCGGTGCAAAAGCTCATGTGCCACCGTGATTCCGATCCCTCCCGTGTAAATGCCAACGGTTAAACTCTGCAACAAAAGATGCGACCACGTCGCATCTGACAATTGAGATGCGCCGTAAAGAATAATGACGAAGTGGCTAAGCGCATAAATAAAAGTGCTCGGCATCCAAAATTTTTTAGCGGACCACTTCTTTTTTTCTGCACTTGATGGGCTCTCTTTGCTGACACCTATCAAAGCATCGAGAAGCGGAACTCCGACAAATGCGAGTCCAACCGGGAATAGCACCCATAGGTCGTGCCGAGAAATTCCCCAAAAAAAGAAACCGGCTAAAACTACAAAGGTAAATGATTTTAAAAACTTCATCTGCACCACGCATTATATTTTCAGCGATGACAGGTCCACTGTACAATCTGTAAAACGCGGTGAGTACGAAAATTTTAAATTGGAATTGGAATTGGAAAACCCTTCCAATCTCTGCCGGCGATGGATCGTAGACTTATGATCCACCCTTCTCGTAAAATCAGCCGAAGTATCAATCATCACTCTTCGCAAATTTCCATGATCTGACCATCACTATTTGCATTGACGACTTTTACCGTTTGCCAATGGTGCGCAATTTGACCGTCCTCCCCTACCCGCTCTGCAAGATTCACCTGAACTTCGATATTATAGCCGGCGTCACACGCGTTATTTTCATGGGTTTCGACCACCACGGTACGAACTTGGTTGGTTTTCATTTTTGCAGCAGCAGCGACTACTTTCTGAGGCACCAATGCATGGGCAAAAGTAGAAGTGATCAAAACTGATGTGAACAAGATGGTTTTCATAAATCTCCAAACAGATGAATCGAATTGTTGCCCAATGAAGCTTGGGTCCACCACTTCGTACTTCGAAAGAAACAACCGCGCCACCTAAATCCACGCGTATTGCCGCAGAGTGCGGCAATATTATCGCATGAGCAAATTCAGACTCAAACTATGTTGAGACCGCAATGAGTTGTTCGAACAATCTTTAACAGCACATGTTTTACGAAATCAATTGCACACTTCGCGATGCGACCCCACGATCAAGGCATGAATAAAAAAACATTGTCTGCATTTATGTTTGTATCTGGATTTGTATCTATCTTTGTTTCCATAGCCATTTGGTACATTGCAAAGGAGCCTGATCTTGCTCATGGAGAAAGATTTGGAATTTTCGTCGGGCTCTGGGCGCCGACATTTTTTATTCTCTCCGATAAATTAGAAAAAGCTAAACCATGAAGACAATCGCGAATAGAAGGCGAAAGATCTTACTCGCCAAGAGTTTGATTTTTTCAGCTGCGGCATTTTCTATGGCATTCTCGATTTATCTTTTCAACTCGGGGGCAACTGAGAGGGGAATATTCGTTGGCATCTGGGTCCCTTCCATCCTTGCTGCGGGCACACTTCTAATGGTAGGTCCGAATGAGTGATCAAATGATCCTCGCTGCCGGCATTCCGATTTTTGTCTTATTTTTAGCCGGCGCCTATCTGTTTTTAAGAATTGAATTTGGAAAACACTCGAGCGAATAACGACGTTGCTTTTAAATCGCTGAAGTGTTTGAAACAAATTCGAGACGGCCAAGAGGCTTAGATCATTGATCCCATTTAGCGGCTTAGACTGCCAGACCTAGATACCTGGCTGAACATTGGTGACCACACGATTCTCGTCAATTTGCCAGAGGTCAAAGATTGCGAGCGAGCTGATACTGCCAGATGCGCCAACATTAAAATTGTTGGAATAAGCATCGAAAATCACATTCGTTCCGGCAGATGCGAGCGCCGGATTTGCGAACGCATTTTCCAAAAATGTTGCGTCGTTTCGACTGCCCAGTGCCCACGGTTGCGGCGAGAACGAACAAGTTCGTCTCGAATCTATCATCAGTATGCACGAACGACACGCGCTGACTGAGCCCTGGAATCCCGTGGTATAAAATCGGCGGGCCCCTTCTGGGATGTAGCCGCCCTGATAGAGACAAAGCGTGTAGCTTGTCGCCTCAGCATAATAAGTCTTCTCGACCACGTACATTGCCGACAGCGCATTTTTTGCTTCGACCTGCCGCGCTCTTGCGGCCATCAACTGATAATTAGGGAGAGCGATTGTCGAAAGCACTCCAACAATCGCTACAACCACCATGAGCTCGATCAAAGAAAAGCCAGCTTCATGCGCCGACTGGATTTTCTTGAGAGATCCGAGCTGCAGTCGCTGGACGTTGTCATGCATAGAGACAGATTTCCTAAATGGGAGAGCCCGTTTGAGCAAACACGTCGCCTATCTGATCGGAAGAATCAGACACGTACTCAAGATGAGTTAAAACCAATAAATATCCCCTGGAAAGCCCCCTCCGACCGTAAAGTGAATACCGCTCGAAGTGAGAATTGCAGGGGCAAACGCGACTTTGTGCTTCAGTTCTTCAGTGCTTCAGTGTTTCAATTTGAGACATTGCTGAACGAGGCCTTCCGGGGCGGCGGCCACATTATTTTTAATTGCCGTCGGATCTGCGACACATTGCTCTCTAAAAAAGAGAAACAGTCTGTTGTAGCAGTCGCACAACGGGTCCTGCTTATTTGTAGGAAGAAGAGCCCCTTCAACAAAGCAAGTAATAATTCCCCGTTATGAATGCGCAAATGAATCCACCGTTGCTCAGCTGGCGAAAGCATTTTCATTTTGCAATTTTCGTTTGTGGCGGAACAATCGTCACCATTGCGATTGCAAGCTCGCCCAGCGGATCGGAGGGCATGTCGTAGCATCGCCACCCAACGACGCCATCAGGCCGAACTAAGCTTGCTCCAAACTCCGAAAGGCCAAAAGCTGACCGGAACTGACTCTGTGAACCGAATGAAATGGCCTTTCCGACATGGATAAACTGAATTTGAATACCGGTAAGCTCAGAAACCGTCTCAACAGAGTGCTTCCAGTGTTCATTCTCAGAAATCAAAGCGAATGTTTTTAGAAACGCATCGAAGATGCGTCGGATCCCGAGACACGAGCGCAGCGAGCGTCCCTCAAACGAGAATTCCAATTAAAACCAAAATGAAGCAGGGTATGTACGATTCAAGATCAGAAAATGGTAGGGGCTGAGGTCATGCCCGCAGCAAAAGGCGCCAGCGGCGCTTTTTGAAGCGGAGCAAGTCGCAGCGGTGACAGAGCATCGAAGATGCGTCGGATCCCGAGACACGAGCGCAGCGAGCGTCCCTCAAACGAGAATTCCAATTAAAACCAAAATGAAGCAGGGTATGTAGGGGCTGTTCGCTAATTTGGTAGAGAAAATCCAAAGTTTTTGGGCTGCGGTTCTAGATTTATTGTGGATAAGTTTCAGTTTTCCACATTCCGG
>JAYVND010000544.1:0-3854 GCA_043758635.1 Bdellovibrionales bacterium | reverse complement strand
GGCATGAACAAGACTTGTGACGTCCTGATTATCGGTGCCGGAATGGCGGGCGGATGTCTCGCTCGACAACTGAAACTCGCAATGCCTGACCTCAAGATCACGCTCCTTGAGCGCAAAACTGAGTTCGACTTTTGGATTGGTGAATCGACAGTCGAAGTCTGGACCGACTACGCGTATCGCCACTGCGACCTCGGACCTTACCTGCACAAATACCAAAATCTTAAAACTGGGTTGCGCTTTTTTTTCGACTCTGAAAAAAAGGATCTCGGTCTCGCAGAGATGTCTGAGAACGGACGTGCTGGGTACGTCTCCGATATCTGCTCGCACCAACTTGATCGCGCAACCTTCGATCGAGATATCTGCGAGCTCAATCGGGAGATTGGTGTCGATGTCAAAATGGGATGCAAAGTTCTGCCCTTCGCTGGCGAAACTTCGGGCATCCGTATTGACAAAGCAGGGGGGCACTTAGTCAACACGTCGGAGGGAGTGATTCAGTGTCGCTGGTTGGTCGATGCCGCTGGACGCTCATCACCACTTGCCCAACAGCTCAATCTTTTAGAGAAAGAAACGAGACATCCGGTTGGGTCTTACTGGGGAAGATTCACCAACTTCAAAGATCCCGACAAATTAGGCGACAGCGAATGGCGCGCGCGAGTCGAACACACACTTCGCTATCTGTCGACGAATCACTTTATGTATGAGGGATACTGGATTTGGATGATTCCAGTGACAGATAAAGTTCTGAGCATTGGCGTTTGTTTCCACCAAGATCAGAATCCGCTGAAGATGAAAGACTCAGAAGATCTTTTAGGATTTTTGCGCGAGCATAAAGTTTTTCGCGAAGTTCTACACGAAGGAACTGAAGCTTTGGATTTTATGGGTTTCAAGGACTGCGCTCGGCATGCAAAACAGTTCTTCTCTGAAGACCGATGGTTTTTGACTGGCATGTCTGGTTTCGTCCTAGATGCGTTGTACTCGACAACTGGCCGAACCGCGGCGATCACAAATCGACTTATCGGTGAAATGATTAAAGCCGATCGTGCCGGCGATCAAAAGCAGTTCGAATCGCAAGTGAAACATTTTAATATTTACTCACAAAATTATTACGAGATGATTCGCAGATCGGTGAGCACTTACCCCGAATTTGGATCTTTTGCAGCCTGGACTGGCTGGCGCCAGGCGCTTCAGTCGAGCTACTTTAACGTCTCGGTACCGGAGAGCACCGAAGATTTTAAAATGCTTCGAGACAAAACTTATAACCACATTGACGGTTGCGATTGTACGTACGAGAAATCAATCGCTGACCAAAATCGCTCGGTGGTGAGCGCCGCCAGACGATTGCTGACCGAGTTCCATCAGTATCTTAAAAGCAGCAATCGTTATTTTGATGATAACAAAGGCGGCTTCACAGATGCCATTCCGCGAATCAGCTTGAGTCGGAAAACTTACAAACCACGCGATCTCCATGCAGAATATTTAGAAAACCTTGTAACGTATGAGGCCAACTATCGTTGGTTTTTAAAGACGATGGCTGAACAAGAGGGCGTTGCGTGGCATGAAGAGGCGTTCTTGCAGTTCTTCGTGCGGGATTGGAACTCCGATCAAACAATCGCGATGGGTCTTAAAACACTCAAAGCGGCTAAGGGTCAAACTGATGCCGGATATCCATCAGTGAGTTGGAACTACAAGTCGCCGATCGATGAACACGGTGAGGAGATCTCACCTTCCCGACTCTTTAAGGACCCGGTTTATAGCAGAGGAGTCGAAGAAAGGTTTTTGCGAAATTCGCCGGCAGCAACGAGCGCCGCTCAGAGGGTTGCACAGAGTGGCGCGACCCTCGGCGCAAACGATGAGGCTACGAACCCCGAGGTGCAAGTTAGGTCAGGTGAACGAATCGCTGCTGCAGCTAAGAAAACGAGCCGCGGCAAAAAAGCAGCTTAGGGAATGTAGCGGCCAGGTGCCAAAATTAAATTAGGATCGGCCGCGATTTTCAGTCGCTGCAGAAAAGAAATATATTCAGGCTGAGCTTTCAGCATCTCTCGCATTGCGAGGATGCCGAGCCGGTGCGGTACGTACCCCAACGCCATCAAACTCTTTAAGAGCTCGTGATGACAGTCCATTACGCGCGCGTCTTCGCCTTCAATGGTGCGATCGAACGCGGTAAAAATCTGAAACTGCAGAATGCGCGGGCGGTTTCCCCAAAGCGAAATATTTGGTTCGAATCCGTGCCGTAGGATAATTTCTGTTGCGACCGAGTTCAGGCGAACGGCGTCGGCACCAATCGTAGGCCCGGTGAACGGCGTCGCGATGATCCCGCAGCCGTCTTCGTCTAAATTAATTTTTTCAGGATCTTCTGGCCGAGTGAATCTCATGCGCCAGTAACCTCGCCCGAGCCCCGTACCGCCCCTACCACCGCTGACCTGTTCTATCAAGCGCGCGAGGTCTCGTTCTCTGACGGTAGACGGTTGAGCAAAGTCGCTCGCTTCGACTGCGCGCCAACTGACCGGAGCGCCATTCAATGCGACTTCGACCGCCTGCAAAGCGGCATCAACTTCTTTGGCTGTTCCGTAAAGAGATGCGTGACCGCTCCAGAGGGAAATGCCTTTTGCATCTGCGATCGACTTCGCATCTTGCGGTGAGAGCGGAGTTTTCCCCTCTGTCAGATCCCAAGGATACTGCATAACCCTCGAGAGCGTAAAATATCGATTTTGAAATTGAGGTCCGCATTTGAGCGTGCCCGAAATGCGAAGCGGAAGAAGGCGATCAATACAGTCGGAAAAGGCCTCGTCTGTTTGAGAAGAAAACAAAATCAATTTACATGATTCAGGCGCTGGATAAAGCCAAACCGAGAGCGCGGTGATGACCCCGAGATTTGACTGCGAAAAAAGGCCATCAACATTCGGGCCGGGACCCCAACGATCGAGTCCACCCACCCGAGAATTCTGAAACGAACTAAAACCCGTTTTGAGAATTTCGCCATTAGCCAAAACCACTTCTAAGCCTGCACAGGTCTCAACGTGATCGGAGTGAGGACCAAGACCATGACCGCGCTCCATCGTGTTCCCCACGACGCTCGAGGCGGGACTTGCCGCCGTAAAATCCATCCACCACTTACCACCGCGGCTCTTAAGGTGATCGAGTAGCTGGCTTTGTGTCACTCCAGCTTCAATCGAAATAACTCCCATTCTCTCATCAAACTCACGTATACGTTTCAGCTGACTAAGGTCGAGAATCAGGCACGGACCAATTGGAGGGACCGACGAACCAAATCCCCAATTTCGTCCAGAGCTCACCGGGTAAATTTTGATCTGAAAAAGTTGAGCAAGTTTGAGGCAAGTCGAAACTTCTTCGGTCGTTGCAGCGGCATAGATGCCGATAATTCTCGCAGTCGTTGCGAAGGTCGTTCGACCGACCCGCTCGATCACGGCTAAAGAATCCTGTACCTGGCTCGTACCAGAAGCATTCAAATTTTCAATAAACTCGGTGAACTCAGGTGGCGTGCGTTGCATCTGAACTCAACGCTACAGAAAACTCCGCACGACGGCAAACGTAAACTCTTAGGCTGCCCACTGCGCTTTGTATTTGCGTTGCTCAGCACCATCTTCCTGTCGGATCATTTCGGCCACCAAATTGACCTTTGCCGGTAAACTGGTGAAGTTTGCAACGCCCAAGCGACGCTCGCCAAATTCGAGCAATTTTGCCACCTGAAACTCAAAAAAACCTTGCTCTTTGCATGACCCCTTGTAGAGCTCGCATTTCTCGCACTGATTGACCCACTTCTGATCGAGTTCGGAAGCAGGGACTTGCTTAAAAAATCCAGACTGCACCCGGTAATCTTTAAGCGACGCGTTTCC
>JAYVND010000543.1:0-3866 GCA_043758635.1 Bdellovibrionales bacterium | reverse complement strand
CTGACAAGTTGCGATCGAGGATCGTATCTTGGACAATCGATTCGCTCATTGTCGACAAGCCATCTGGCCTTCCGACCCACGCACTGGTCGACAACGCGCGTGAAAATTTAATTTCGCTTTTGAAACTTGAGCTAGAGCTTGAGCTTGAGAATCAAGGTGAGCGGCCTAAAAGTTTGCATTGCTCCATCGCTTCACCGATTCGGCTTCTCATTACTCATCGCTTGGATGTTGAGACAAGCGGCCATCTGCTTCTGGCCCTCACATCCGAAGCGCAATCGAGAATCAATTTAGCTCTGAAAGACAAAAGACTTCGACGTCGCTACCACGCATGGATCGAATCATTCGTAGTGCCGGGCCACTATTTGCATCACATGAAAAAGACGCCTGATGCTCCGAAGACTGTTTCTTTGAACATGGAAGCTGGCTCGAAAGAGTGTCGACTCGATGTTTTAAGCTGCGAAGTACATGAAGGCCCATTGATGGAATGTGGGCTTGAGTGGATTCCAAGAACAGCTGGGCCGCCAAAAATTTGGCGGGTTCAAATTGAGCTTCAGACGGGTCGTAGCCAGCAGATTCGCGCTCAGCTCGCGCAGATGAATTCGCCGATTTTAGGCGACGTCATCTACGGTTCACCTTACCGATTGGTGAATCGTGACACAGGTGGAAAAGCGATTGCGCTTCGAGCTTACGAGATCGTGGATGTCTCAGATTGTAGCTAGATTCGATTCCATCAACCAAATAGGTTCTTGCAGCTGAAATATAAGATTTTCGACTGCCTCAAAACAAGAAAGATTCTGAGAAAATTAAGTCATTGTCGTTTTTTGTTCATGCAAGAGTTAACTCTTCTTTACCGATAAGTATGCTGATGAATTACCAGCAACTTGATCGAGTGAAATTCGAAACCGCTTTCATAGAAAGCGCACGACTTGGGGCGACGGCATCGATTTTTCACGGTTTGATGTTTTTGGCACTTCTCATTTCTACAAAGCTCGGAGATTCTGGGCCTTGGAAATACTCAGTCGCATTCGTGCTTTTTGGTTCCGGCGCCTGGCGTGCTTGGATTCTCGTCAACGCCAGAGAACTCAACCGCCGGACCGAACCCATTCCGAGATTTCAGTTTCAGACTCACCTTCGCGCGACCGCGTTTGTGCTCGGCCTTGCCTGGGCGTTGACATTTATTATGAGCGTGAGAGAATTCGGCTTTGCTGCTCCGACAATTGGAATTTATGTTCTTCTGATTGCTTTCGTTCCCGCGAGTCTTTCACTTTGTGCGATGGATATGTTTATCTCAGCATCCTTTATCCTTTTGACGGGCGTACCGATCATCACCGCCTGCTTCTGTGTCGACGAACCCAACGTGCCGACATCCGCACTCGGTTTTCTATTCATCGTGCACGTTTTCTACAACTTGAATTTAGTTCGACGATACAGCATCACATTTTTTAAAACGATGCAAAATCAGTTGGAAGTTGAGGCGCAAAAGCAGCAACTCGAAGGTATACTGAATGCCGTGCCGGGATACGTGGCATGGTTAGATAAGGATGGAATTACCTTAGGGACAAACAGGCTTTTTACTTCCGCATTTGAGTTATCAGGCCAAAAAATTAAAGGCCAGCACTATGAAAAGGTGATTGGTGAGAACACGCAGATAACTTCACTCGTGGCTCGTTTTCAAGAGAGTGACACCGAGCAGGCGGTGCACGAAGTTCGGGCGCGTTTGAATGGCGAAAGTCGCTGGTACATTCTAGCGTTGCGTAAATTCTTAACGGCCACTGGTTTTAACATCGTGGCGGTTGCCGTCGATATCAGTAATGAAAAAATGGCTCAAGAAGAACTCGCCTCAGAGAAGCAGAGAGCGACCCAGTCTGAGCGCCTGTCACTGATCGGAGCGATGGCCGGTGGAGTTGCCCACGAGATCAACAATCCACTTGCGATTATTCGTGGCCGCCTGGAGAAAATTCAAGAGTTGGGTGAAGCGGGTGAACTCACGCAGGAGCAGGCTGCCCAGATTTCAAAAAAGGCTATTCAAACCGTCGATCGGATTGCGAGGATTGTTCGCGGACTGAGGTTGATGGCGCGAGGTGAATCGAGCGATGCACAAACGATTTACAATCTCGTTGATCTTTGTCGAGACGTCATGGAATTAGCGGCAAGCAAAGCGCGACAAACCGAAGCGAGGGTTGAATTTGTTTGTCACGAGACGAGCATGGAAACTCTTTGCCAGCCGACTCACGTCAGTCAGATTATTTTGAATCTTGTTCAGAACTCTCTCGACGCGATCGAAGGAGACACTGAACGTTGGGTTCAAATCGATCTTTCGCGAAATGTTGGTCAGGTTGTAATTTCGGTCACAGATTCGGGGAAGCTTTCATCAATTGCGCAACCCGACCTAATATTTGAGCCATTCTTCACGACAAAAGCTGCAGGCGAAGGCTGCGGGTTGGGATTGAGCATTTCGCAAACGCTGGCCCGTCGTTATGGCGGCGATCTTCGACTGAATCTTACGAGTCGCAATACATGCTTTCAGTTGATCTTGTTGCGAGAAGCCGCCACTGATGCTGCCTTCGAAGCCGCCTCTGAAGCCGGTAATCGATCGTTGCCAACCGAGGGGAAGCCATCGCGAGCGGTTGCCTGACGAACGACTTCTCAATGGTGCTGTATGGAAAATGCGATAGAATTGACTTGGCGGCGGCAATTCGGTACATCGGCGAGCAATGATTTCTAAAAATCCCAAATCACCAAATTTGATCTATCGGCCTGACTTCGTTTCAAAAGTCCAAAAGGCCGAGCTTTTGAAAGAGATTGCCGCTCTTTTTCCGATTTGGGAAAATCGCTACTCGAAAAGTAATCCTCCACCTGACGGCAAAACCCATCGCCGACTTTTGCGACCTGTGTACTGGCTAGGAAACTGGCAATTTGCTTGCTTGAATTACTACCATCCGCCGCAAGGCACTGAATTTCGCTGCGTCGAGGCCGAGCCATTTCCGCCGATGATGCAGCAGCTGGCAGAAGAGATTATGCAAATGGTTCGAAACCAGTTTGCCGAAAAAGATGTTCCCCGTAAGTGGGAGCTCAACACGTGTTTGATTAACTACTATGGATCTGATTTACATGATGGGAAGGCGACCGACGTCGCGCGCGTCGGAGAGCACAAAGATTTCGAGCCTGGGCCCGTGGGCTCGCTCTCGTTCGGAAGTCGTGCTCTATTTCAATTTGTCGAGAGTCGTCACCGGGAGGCGCAGAGCCAAGTGGTTTTGCAACAGTGGCTAGATGATTCTTCCTTACAGGTTTTTGGCGGAGAGAGGTTTAAGAAAAAACTCTTTCACCGCGTGCAACGCGTGGACCGCAAATCAACTGATATTTTTCAACTGAACACGACCGAATTCGAAACTCGAAGATTGAATCTCACGTTTCGGTACGTGCCACGCGAGCACATTCAACCGCTGGATCGCTTTCCGAAACACCTCCAGCGAGATGTGCTCGGCTATGTTCAAGAGCTCGCGATTCGCTCGGACTTCTTTCGAGAAGTCGCTAGCAGCTTTGATCTCACTCAATCTTGATATTCAATCACTCCGATAGGATCGCCGGAAAATCTCATCATGACTTCGCTCAGTTGACCGTGGGTCAAAGTGTCGAGTTCAGTTTGGTCAATAAAACTCTGTGCTGCAGCCGGGTTCGTGATTTCTGGTTTCATTTGAATTTGGCAGGTCATCGATGTCTCACGCTGCAAGCAGGTGGCTTGTGCCAGGGGGCCTTTGACCGCAAAAGACTGCGACGGATTTGCATCGGGGAGCGAGCCCGTCATTTCGATATTTGGAGATTCTGGACCCACAAGTTGGGGTGGCAGTTGGTAAACCATGTGAAAG
>JAYVND010000542.1:0-3876 GCA_043758635.1 Bdellovibrionales bacterium | reverse complement strand
CGCATTTTCAGGAAAACGTTAAGTTCCGCCCAATGTTTGTGGCATCTGTTTTCGGCGTGTTTTTGCTTTGTCTTCTCGCCAATCTCTCGTCGCTGAACACGGTTGGGATATGGATCTCAGAATCGTTGCCTGAATCACTTCGCTACAGCTCGGCAGCTTGGTTACGTCGTGCAATGAAGGCACTGGCAGTTGCAGCCATCTTCTGGGGCATCGGCCAAACTCCTTGGGTTCCTCTCATTTGGCAAGCGGCAGTGATCCCGGCTGTCTTCACGGTTTGCCTTTTTGTTTTCCTATGGAACTTGTTCGGCCCAATTTTGAAATTTTCGGCGAACATGGCATGGAGCCATATTTTTTGTATGGTCCTGAGTTTTCCAATCGTTGCGATTATTCCGCTGACCGCATGTTTCCTCGCGCAGAATATCGTACAGGCCTACCACGCGAGCAATCCCGATATGGCCATCACCTCCGACAGCCAGCTCGACATTTTGAAAGCGGCGTCTGCTCTACGCAAAGCCGAAACTTCTAAGCCTGTCGAAGTTGTAGATGAAGATCCAACCGACGATGACGGAGATGCGGCGACTCAGCACCTAGATGACAAAGAGGTTCGCGGCGCAATTCATTCCCAGCGCCCTGAGCGTCGCGCGCTGGCTTTAACTCAGTTGCGTGATTCTAAATCGAACTGCGAGCAATACTCACACGAGATTCAGATCGCACTTGAGCCAAATTTAAATGACGACGTGGTCTACGCTGCAGTTCGCGACGTCCCTTGCTCAAGCATCCGTACCGTGATTGGTATGTCTCGTCTGACTTCAATTATGATGGAGCACAAAGTTCCCCGCACCCGTGCGGCTGCAATTCTTGCGATGCCGACCTATGGCGAAACGAATTTGCGAAACGTGGCCTACCTGCTTTTCAAACGGCTCAATGACACCGAATCACCTGAGGTGGTCGAAGCTGCCGCGATTGTCTTGGCGAAGCTTAATTCCGAGCAACGCCGCGTTGCCACGAATCGTTTGAAACCACTTTTAATGATCGACTCCATGAGCGCACCGATTGCAAAAGTTTTGGTTCAAAATTATGGGCGTGAGGATCTGATCGCAGAATATGTTCAGCAAAATTTAAATGGAGATGCAAAAGCTCAAGTTCGCTCGGTCGCGATGATTTGCCTTTTGCCAAAAGACAAACGCACGATCGCTGAGCCGCACATTTCAAATGTCGTGGCCTCGATCCATAACCCGACGGCAAACGATCCGGGGTTCAAAGCGCTTGGCTGCCTTGGACCTGCTGGTTTCAACGCCATCCGCGCGGAGGTTTCGCATCCGCACGTCCTTGACCGTGCGGTGGCTGCTCGTGCCTTAAGTGAATTCAACGTCAAAGACACGCCTGAAGCGCTTGAGATTGCAAGCAGTTGCGCTCGCGATAGCAATCCACAAGTTCGTCGTTGGTGCAGTCAGTCTCTCGGACAGATCGGTGCGCCCGCGCTGCCGAATATTTTAGATCTCTTGCAGTCAAACGATTCTGACTTGAAAACTTCTGGCCAAAATGCTCTGAAGTTTTTCACGGACGATCGTGCTAGAGGTGCACTTCAACGCATCCGTGCGCAAAACTCCGGTTGGATGGCGAACAACCGCAATTTGCAAATCGCGAAAGCAGTCAGCACCGCCATTTTGAAAATTGAAAGTGATCAAAAGCCGCTTGGAATTCCGGGTGCAGTTTTGCCAAACGGCACTTCAAATTCAACGTCAACGCCTAAGGGCGAAATTACAACTAAAACTGAATGAGACTATGATTCGACTCACGCAAACAGTCCAAAAGGGCGGATGTGCCGCCAAAGTCGCCGCCACTGAATTGCGCGAGATCCTCGCTCAGGTTCATTTCCCGCCCAAAGATCCATCCATTCTCATCGATGGATCTGGCTTTGACGATGCCGCGGTTCAAATTCTGAATTCCGAAATCGCTCTCGTCCACACACTGGATTTCTTCACGCCGATACTGGACACGCCTCGACTCTTTGGGCGCGTTGCCGCCGCCAATGCGCTCAGCGACGTTTATGCAATGGGTGGAATGCCAAAAACCGCAATGGCAATCCTTGCTTTCCCGACGGCTACATTTTCACAGCATATCGTGGCTGAAGTGATGCAAGGTGCCTGCGATGTCTTGCGAGAAGCGGGCGTGAGTTTAGTCGGTGGTCACTCGATTGACGATGACACACTTAAATTCGGACTCGCGGTAACCGGCTTCGTGCATCCTCAGCGCGTCTGGTCCAATCGCGGAGCGCTTGTTGGCGACAAGTTGATCCTGACTAAAGCGCTCGGAACCGGAACTTTGACAGCAGCTCTCAAGCGATCTGCCGTGACTGAAGAGCAAATTTGTGAAGCCATCGAGGGGATGGGAACACTCAACTCGGTTTCCGCGAAACTAAGCGCCGATCTTCTGCCGCACATTCATGCTTGCACCGATATCACGGGCTTTGGGCTCTTGGGACACGCCAAGCACATTGCCGAAGCAAGCCAGGTGAGTTTGCATATTCACACCCGAGAACTTCCGATCTTGCCGCTTGCAATTGAAATGCTGACAGAGCGCTTTCTCACAAAAGCTCATCGCACGAACGAGGAATACGCCGATGGTATCACGCGCGGACTTGCGACACTCGAGGAAGCGATTCGTCTTTTGCTTTTTGATCCGCAAACGAGCGGCGGCCTGCTGTTGTCTGTGGCACCCGATCAGGTGGATCAGATTCAGGCACAGCTGCTTCCACATTTTCCGTTTTCAAAAATCATTGGTGAGGTCGTTTCACTTCGCGCCCCAAAACGCATTTCGAGTGGTTCTTCGGACGGCACGACCAATTTCAAACCAGATTCGACTAACGATTTTACAACAGATATCGCATCTGGTCTCGCATCTTGTCTCGCAATCGATCAACCCTATCTTTTTGTCACATGAATTTATCAAACGACTGGATTGAGTGCGCTGATTTTTTAAACTTCGTTCGCGCAGGCGGCGAGTGGCTCGACGTACGTGCGCAAGCTGAGTTTCAGGGTGGTCAAATTCCAAACTCATTTAATTTAGGTATCTTAGACGATAGCGAACGCGCCGAAGTCGGCACAATCTACAAAAAAAGAGGTCAAGCGGCGGCCATCGAGCTTGGTCACCAGCTTGTCTCGGGTGAACTTAAATCCAGCCGCGTGCAAGGTTGGATCTCACTTCTTCAGCAGCATCCTAAGATGGCAATCACTTGCGCTCGCGGCGGCCTGCGTTCGGCACTCACGCAATCATGGCTTCGTGATGACGGCGTCTCGAGACCGCGCGCACGTGGAGGCATCAAAGCCTTACGCGCATTTTACTGCGAAACATTTCAACGTTTGATCACTCACAAATTCTGCACAGTTGGCGGACCTACAGGTTCTGGTAAAACAATTCTTTTGAACGAATTGCGAGCGCTTGAAGACCTCGGTCAATCTCGACCTGCGACTCTCGATCTCGAGCATTTTGCGAATCATCGTGGCTCAGCTTTCGGTCCCACCCAGACTCCTCAACCAGCGCAAGCCACTTTCGAAAATCTTGTGGCACATCGACTGATCGAACTCGAAAAAGCAGAGCTTGAAGCAGGCGCGCCTAACAATTCGGCTTCTTATCCCTGGTTTGTCGAAAGCGAAAGTCGAATGATTGGACGTCTCGTTCTAATTCCTGAGCTTCACCAAGTTATTAACGACTCTCCTCTCATCCTGGTGAAAGAAAATCTCGACGTACGAATTGAAAATACATTTTCCGAGTACGTTCAACAAACCGCCCTCGCTGGCGGAGACCCCGATGCCGCGCATCTGGTTTTTGAGTCTTTTCGGAACTCCCTCAAACGAATCACCAATAAGCTCGGCA
>JAYVND010000541.1:0-11851 GCA_043758635.1 Bdellovibrionales bacterium | reverse complement strand
AAGTCAGGATCGCAGGTTGCTAGAGGCGCTGGTGCAAATGGTCGAAAAACTTTAGAAGTAAGTGCTAAGTTAAAGACTGAGCTAGTCGCTGACCAAATGTCCAAATTGAACATGGATCAATTAGATAAATCAGTAGGAGGTTTGGTAGCTGAATCATTAGAAAGTTCACTAGTTGAATCAGTAACTAAAACCGTAGCTGATTCGAATGAGTTTTCAAACCCTGAATTCCGGCCTGTTGACTCCGCAGCGGAGTCGGCGAGCCGGCTGAATTGTGCGAATCGGTCGCGGCATATCCCTTCGCCAATTCGGCGGATGGTGTTTCGACGGGATCGCGGGGCCTGCCAGGCGGTGACTCCGGTAACAGGTGAAATTTGCGGTTCTCGTTTTCAGGTGGAAGCAGATCATATTCGGCCGTGGGCACTTGGTGGGACTCACCAGTTTGAGAACCTGCAATGTCTGTGTGGCCAGCACAATCGGCATCGTGCGGGCAAAACTTTTGGAGCCTGCCACGGGCGAGCACGGAGTTCGAATGTCAGACAACGTAGCACCTGACTCAGAGCTCGGTGTACAGAACGCGTCCCTCAGAGCACAGTGCACTTAACCCACAGTTCTGCGCTCAGAGTTCTGCGCGCGGTGCTCGACGCTCGACGCTAGCGCTAGCGGAGCCATCGAAGCCTGGTGTCCATCGATGCGACGTGATCCGAAGCTTGTGGATTGCTCCAAGTTCGGTCTATGCATGCGATCTAAATCAACTCGAATTTCAACGAGACTATAAAAATCGAAAATCTGCGCGAATCGAAACTCGAATATCAATCGGGGTAAATGATCTGTATTGGGGTTTCGACATCGGGGCTGAGACTCTTTTTTACGGGGCATTGGTCGGCAACTTTGTGCAGGCGATCGCGTACCTTTTGGGGAATTCCTGCGGGCATGTGGATCTCAAGACTGAGCTTTCCAATTTTGCGTGGAGTGGTGATCATCTCTTTGATAACCTTTGCGGTTGCGCCGGTCATGTTGGCTTTTAAGTCTTCGCGCTCGGCGACAATCGCCATCGTTGTAAGTACGCAGCTGGCTAGGGCTGCTGCCATGAGGTCCGTCGGCGAAAATCGCTCGCCTCGCCCCATATTATCTCGAGGTGCATCGGTTTCAATCTTGCTGCCCGATGGGCCGTGAGTAAGCTCGCAGTGTTTGTCGCCTTGATAAATGATGCTCATTTCAACCATTCGAATCTCCTTTTGGCAAATCAGATTTATTGCAGTTTCGAGAAACTACTTAGACATTTTCGACCTATTCTCGATTAAAAAAACACTAGGCGGTTTAGTGAGAGGATTCAATTGCTTAGCAAGAAGCGTCGGCGTATTTTCAATGACAAGCGGTTCCGCACCTTGCTTAATTTGCATTCACGCGCAGATTTGTCCGGTACCCTATTTCGCGTGCGTGTTTTCGCCCCGTAACTTTTCGAGTTTTCTCGGAGGATCTATGTTTTCGCAGACAGTTTCGACACTTGCTTCGGTTTTCTCATCTTCATTTTCTTCGTCTTTGGTTTCAAAAAGACGCCTCACTCAGGTTTCATCGCTATTGCTCGCGGTGTTCACAATCTCGACTTTGAGCGGTTGCGGAGTTCAGGCAATTCCACAATCTAAGAACCAGGTGGATGCGGATCTCGCGGAAATTACGAATCAATACAAGCGCCGCTCAGATTTGATTCCGAACTTGGTTGAGACAGTTAAAGGTTATGCAAAACACGAACAAGGCACACTGACTGCGGTGATCGAGGCTCGTGCAAAAGCAACTCAAGTGACGATCGATCCATCGAATGCAACGCCTGAACAGATTGCGAAATTTTCGCAGGCGCAGGGGCAGTTGAGTTCGGCGCTCGGAAAATTAATGGTCGTGTCTGAGCAATATCCTGACTTGAAAGCGAATCAGAACTTTCGTGATTTGCAATCGCAACTTGAGGGCACCGAAAATCGCATCACCGTCGCTCGTCAGCGCTACATCACGTCGATTCAAGATTTCAATAACTTGGTTTCGGTG
Source organism: Bdellovibrionales bacterium (assembly GCA_043758635.1). GTDB lineage: Bacteria > Bdellovibrionota > Bdellovibrionia > Bdellovibrionales > JAMPXM01 > JAYVND01. Next base: position 9,814 of record JAYVND010000541.1, on the reverse strand, counting down.
TTTCCGACGAGCCTTACGAACTCGGTATTTTTTCATTACGCGAAAATGCCTCAGTGGGGCGGCGATGTGACGGACGCAGAAAAAGCAGCGCCTAAAGTGTCGTTCTAATTTTTGAATGATGCGGGCCTACGTTTGCGAACGATGTCTGTGTACTATTTTGGGCATCCTGCCAACGTCACATGCTTGGGAGAATTTTTGCGATGTTTGAATTTGGTAAGTTAGCAAGCGTGAAGGATGTTGGCGCCCAATTCGTTGCAAGGGTCGTTGCAGGTTTAGTTGCAAGGATTGTTATGGTCTTCGTTTCTGGCTTTAACGCATTGTCCGTATTACGTGCTGGGGCGCGAGTCGCGCTGCGAGCAAGCTCGCGAGTCGCGCTGCGAGCAAGCACTCTCTCTGCTCCGAGAAGAAGCTTACTCTCTGCTCCGAGAAGAAGCTTACTCTCTGCCCCAAGAGCGAGTGCGCTATCCGCTCCGCGAGCAATTAGGCCTCTGGCAGTGGTGACAGTTGCAATTGTGACAGTTGCGCTTTCGATCGGCGTTTCTGCATCGGCAGTTGCGCAAGGAGCAGAGTCGGCAGGCGGCAGGTCGGGGGGGGATGCAGAACATTCTGTATCTGCCTCCTCACCAGCACTGACGCTAGCAGACACTCGCGGTGATGCTAAACAGGATAAGTTTGTGGTGCCCGCGCTCACTTCAGCGGTCATGGACGATGCGAATGTCATCGCGCCGCAAACTCTCGCTCAACTCGAGAATGCGATTCGGTACTTGCGTGAACAGGGTGGAGCTCAGATTACGGTCTTGACCGTCCCGACGCTCGGTGGACTCTCCATCGAAGAGGCGGCGATCAAAGTCACGGATCAATGGAAGCTTGGAACTAAGCGCACCGATGATGGAGTCTTGTTTATCATTGCGCCTCATGAGCGGCGCATGCGCATCGAAGTGGGGCGCGGACTTCAGGGGGATCTCACGGATGTGATCAGTCATCGAATCATAGAAGATTCAGTGACGCCGCTCTTCAAGTCCGGTGAATTGGACAGCGGCATTGTTGTCGGGGTCTATAAAATTGCGCAGGTCACCAATCCGAATATTAAATTGGACGGTCAGCTCGACCGGCATCAAGAAGTGGGTGATGCGAACGGCAAATCGAAGAGTGTGATCATCTTGCTTGCCTTTATTTTTATGGTGATTTGGTTTTTGAGTGCGAGCGGTGGTGGCTCAGGGCGAGGGGGACGCGGTGGCGGACCTAATTTCTGGGGTGGATTTGGAGGCGGCGGCGGTGGATTTGGCGGTGGCGGTTTCGGCGGAGGGGGCGGCAGCTCCGGAGGTTGGGGCGGCGGCGGTGGCGGATTCAGTGGCGGCGGCTCGTCAGGAGGTTGGTGATGGCATCGTCAAAAAATTCGGGATCGCTTGGGTCGGCAAGTGGCGCGGCTGAAATTCCAAAATGGCTTTCGCATAAATTAAATGAAAAGGATTTACTCGAAATTCGAGAGACGGTGATGCATGCAGAAAAGCGCACGTCTGGTGAGATCGTGCCGATGGTGGTTCGAAGTTCAGCAAGTTTTGGCCATGTGGGCCTGATTTTGTTTCTGATTTCGGTGGTATTTTTCTGGACGCTCGCCACTGTATTATCACCTGTAGTATCTCCTGCAGTAGCGTCGGCTGCTCCTAACATGCCGTTTTGGATCTTAGAACTTAGTGCGGTCTTGCTCTCAATGCTGATTGCATGGGCTTTTCAAAATTCGGATTTTGCTCGATACTATCTCACTTCTCCACATGACCTTGCGACGAGCGTGATGCATCGGGCACAGCTTGAATTTTATCAGAGCAATATCAAAGCGTCACATCGTCAGACGGGCGTGTTGATCTTCGTATCTCTTCTCGAGCGTCGCGCGGTTGTTTTGGCCGATGAAGCGGTTGCGCATCAAATTCCTGAAGAAGAATGGACAAACGCGATTCATTTACTATTGAAAGAAACGAAAGAGGGGCGGCTTGCAAGCGGTCTCTGCGATGCGATTGCGCTTGTCGGGCGAAAGCTCGGCGAGGCTTTACCGATGCATGTCGGCGATCGCGATGAATTGTCGAATGACCTAATTATGAAAGATTAAGTTTGGCTGAGCATTCGAGCTTGATATGCTCCATCGAGCGTGCCGAGAGCGATTTCAACCGCGGCGCCCATGGTTGACAGTCCGTCAGTCTGACGCGGGAAAATTCATTCGCGGTGCTCATCGTTGTCAGTCAGCTTGAAACTTGAATGAAGTGGCAGTTTTTTGGAAACGGTAGTTTTTTGATCGCTACGCAAAAGAAAAAGGCGTCCCTCGCGGGCGCCTTTTCTCGTTTCACGATCAGAAATGCGGTTCTCAATTACGAACATTATGTTTGTTTACAATCTCTTTAAATGACTGATAGTCACCCAAAGTGATCCCAAGTAACTCGAAGTGACTTACAATGACCGACAGTCACCCAGTGTCACCCAATGCCACTCGACGCGAATTACAACGGCCGACAGTCACCCACAATAAGCCACAATAACTTAAAGCCACTCACGGGCATTTCAATTCGGCAGATCACATTCCGAATGAGGATCCGCATCCGCAGGTTTTCGAGGCATTGGGATTTGAAAAAACAAATCCCTTTCCGTTCAAGCCGCCTTCGAAATCTAGGGTCATGCCAGCGATATACAAAAAGCTTTTTCCGTCGATCACAACTTTGGTTCCGAAGTTTTCAAACACCTTGTCGTTGTCGCCCATGGTCTGATCAAAATCTAATTTGTACGACATACCTGAGCAGCCGCCTGCGACAACTTTGACTCGGAGAAACGAATCGTCAGTTGACGAAGGCGTTTCGCTTTTAAGGCGTAGAATTTGTTTCGCAGCCGATTCGCTAATTGTAACCATTTGAACCTCGTCGGGTGCCCGAGAATTGGGCTCAACCGTAGGATCAGTGTAGCATAATTTGGTGGTCCAGGATACCGCTTCGCTGCATCGTTTCTGGTCACCTAATTGTGCGCGCGACGGACTCGAAAAAAAAGCGGGCACCAAATGTTCGCCGGACCCGTGCGACCGCAGAGTTGACGGGAACTATCCGTAGCGACGCCGGTTCGCCGTGCACCACGATCGCCCGCTACCCGCCACCCGGCGCCCGGCCGACCCATGCGCCACAAGAAGAGCCCGCCTGCCGTCCGATTTTACTTAGAGCTGGGGTTGATTTTGAGGTCGCCTGGCCGGCACCTCATTTAAGTGCATGATCTGAATCGACTTTTCGATAACCGCGCTGAGTGCTACAATAAGAAGTGTCACCTGCTCTGCGGTGTTCATGCGCCCCAGGCCAAAGCGTGTGATGCTCATATTCGGGTCCATGGTCTCAAGCCCGATCGCCTTCAGGACGTGACTTCCGGTCGAACTCGAGCAGGCGCTGCCACTAGAATATGCAAATCCACTGAGGCCAAGCATCAAAGTTTCGGGCGAAACGCCTTGGAGCGTGAAACTCACATTGTTGCAGAGTCGCTCGGTTGGATGACCATTGAGTTGCACCTGGTTCGGAAATTTTGAGGTGATCGACTGAATCAAAGCGTTGCGCATGGACTCGAGGCGCGCGCATTCCTCCGGCATTTCGAGTTTCGCGATTTCGCACGCACGACCGAGGCCAACGATGCCGGGGACATTATGGGTTCCACCGCGAAGTCCGCGTTCCTGTCCGCCGCCCGGAAAAATCGGACTCAAATGAATCTTTGGCGACTTGCGAATGTAAAGTGCGCCGATTCCTTTTGGTCCATAAAGTTTGTGGCCAGAGATCGAAAGAAGAGCGATGCCCATTTCGCGAACATTGATCGGAAATCGACCCAAGGTCTGAGCCGCGTCGACATGAAACACGATATCTTTCGAAAAAAGCCAACGGCCGATTTCGCCAATGGGATGAATCGTGCCGATCTCATTGTTGGCGTGCATAAGACTCACGAGACGCGTGTGTGGTCGAACGGCTTTTTGCACTTGCTCAAGAGTCAACGAGCCTTGTTTATCAACTTCAAGAACTGTGATCTCGGCACCTAGGCGTTCGGCGCGCTCGAAAGCGGCAAGCGTTGCTTTGTGCTCGGTGTTCGCCGTGATGATGTGGCACGCCGGTGCCGAAATGATGCGACCCGAGCTCGGTTGACCAAAACCGAACTGCTCAAGATAGCCGAGGATCGCGTGGTGGCTGCTCTCGGTGGCACCACTGGTGAAAAGGATCTCGCTACTTTCGGCACCAAGAAAATCGGCTACTTGTTTGCGCGACTTTTCTACGGCCGCTTTTGCCGTCCATCCAAAACTGTGCTGCGAACTCTCGGCATTGCCAAAATCTTCCGAGAAGAATGGAAGCATTGTCTCAAGCACGCGCGCGTCGACGGGAGTCGTTGCGTGGTGATCAAAATACAATGGCTTTTTGAATTTTTGTGGAACTTGCTTTGGAGAATCCGCGCCGGAGCTTTTTATCGACATGCGGGCAATCGTGCCACGCGTGATCGGAGCGGTCAGCAGATTTCGATTGGGGATTGGTCGACTTAAGTCTTGCTGATCCGCGTCGATTAAATTCTACGAGAACCACTAGATATAGTGGTTCAGGATCTTGCCAAAGACTATGGGTCGTGGTGAGCTTGGGTGGACGCTCCAATGACGACGGCCATTCGGTCGGGTGACGGTCTCGTGGACGGTCTCGTGGACGGTCTCTTGTAAGTAAAGATTTGTCGGATGTTTCACGGAGGAACATATGGCTGAGCAAAATACGCGCAATTCAAAAAAATCATCAGCGAGTGCGTCTGGTTCACCAGGTTCAACGGCGACAGCCAAAGTGAATGCCATCGGCGAAACTGCCGGGAGCGCGAACTCGAGCAATGAAAATGCGGGCAGTACAGGTTTAACTAGTGCAAGTTCGGATAGCGCGAATTCAGGCGGTGTGAAGACCGGTCGTGTGAGTTCGGGCAGTGTGAAGACCGGTGCGACGTTTAAGCCCGTTTTCGTGGCGCGTGATGAAGATCCCTACTCGCAAGTGAAGTGGACTCGCCGCACCAGTCAGATCACCGGCGCGGACGGAAAAGTCGTGTTTGCGATGGACAACGCGGAGGTTCCTGAGTCGTGGAGTCAGCTGGCAACCGACATCGTCGTGAGCAAATATTTTAGAAAAGCCGGCGTTCCCAAAACGGGTCATGAGACTTCGGTCAGACAACTCGTTCACCGGGTGGCGCATTCGATTCGCGCGGCCGGCGAAAACTTCAAAGGATATTTTGCAACTGCCGAAGACGCGGTTCAGTTTGAAAATGAGCTCGTTCATATTTTGCTCAATCAAAAAGGTGCCTTCAACAGTCCGGTCTGGTTCAACTGTGGACTCTGGCACGAATACGGAATTCAAGGGTCGGGCGGAAGTTGGGCTTGGAATTCTGGCACAAGCGACGAGAGCGGAGCAAAAACCGGCAGCGGAGCGAATGCAAACAGCGGAGCGAAAACCGGCAGCGGAGCGGGGAAAGATGTTCCCGGAAATTTCGCAACCGACACACTCTATCGACAACCATTCGTTGAAGAAATCGCAAATGCTTACGCGCGACCTCAATGCTCGGCATGTTTCATTCAGAGTGTCGATGATGACCTGATGAGTATTTTTGATTTAGTCAAAAACGAAGCGCGAATCTTTAAATACGGCTCGGGCACGGGAACAAATTTTTCAAAAATTCGCGGCGCCAACGAAAAGCTCTCGGGCGGTGGCACAAGTTCGGGCCTCATGAGTTTCTTAGAAGTTTTGGATCGCGGCGCGGGTGCCACCAAATCGGGAGGCACCACTCGTCGCGCGGCAAAGATGGTTTCGCTCGACATGGACCATCCGGAGATCCAAGAGTTCATTAACTGGAAATTGAACGAAGAGAAAAAAGTCGCCGCACTTGTTGCCGGTGGCTACTCATCAGATTTCAATGGCGATGCATATAAAACAGTTGCGGGACAAAACTCCAACAACTCTGTCCGCATCAATGATGATTTTATGTCGGCAGTCGAGCGTGATGGTGAGTGGAAAACCACCAATCGCACCGATGGTTCAACATTCAAAACTTATCGCGCGCGCGAGTTGTGGGAAGAGATCGCCGTCGCTGCCTGGAGCTGCGCCGATCCAGGTGTTCAATTCGATACGACAATTCAGAAATGGCACACATGTCCCGACACCGATCGCATCAATGGGTCAAATCCTTGCTCTGAATATATGTTCTTAGATGATTCTGCCTGCAATCTAGCCTCTTTGAATTTGGTGAAGTTTTTAAAAGAAGACGGGAGCTTTGATCTCGCGAGTTATCGACATGCGTGCAGGGTGCTCTTCACCGCACAAGAGATCTTGGTGGATTTTTCGTCTTATCCAACAGCGCGTATTGCGCAGAATTCGCACGACTTTCGGCCCCTCGGTCTGGGCTATGCAAATCTTGGAACTTTGCTGATGATCAAGGGCATTCCCTACGATAGCGAACGAGCACTTGCCTGGACGGGTGCTCTGACCTCGATTATGCACGGAGAGGCGTATCGCACATCAAGTGAAATGGCGGCGAGCCTCGGTCCATTCGCGGGATATGCAAAAAACTCGCAAGCGATGATGCGCGTGATGAAGCAACACCAGAGAAAAGTAAACGGCATCGACTCGACCGAGATTCCGCGAGACATGATGCAGGCTTGTCACGATGTCTGGCGGGAGACCATCGCGCTCGGATCCCAACACGGATTTAGAAACGCTCAAAGCACGGTGCTCGCGCCAACAGGAACAATTGGCCTGCTCATGGACTGTGACACCACGGGCATTGAGCCAGATTTCGCATTAGTGAAATTCAAAAAACTTTCGGGCGGTGGATTTTTTAAGATTGTGAATCAATCGGTGCCGAAGGCGCTGAAAAATCTCGGTTACACCGAAAAACAAATTGGCGAAATCGTTGAGTATGCGGTCGGTACCATGTCGCTCGAAAAATCTCCGCATATCCACCGCGAGAGCTTGATGAAACGTGGGTTAAATGAAGTAGATTTACAAAAAATCTCGTCGGCTTTGCCGGGTGCCTTTGATTTGGATTCGGCTATATCGGCATGGGTGATCGGAAGTGAAGGTTTAGCTCGCGCTGGATTCACCGCTGAAACTCTCGGTGGTCGACAATTGTTAGATGCCATGGGCTTTAACCGGGCGCAGGTGCGCGAGGCTTCTAAGATTTTATGCGGACGTATGATGCTCGAAGGAGCACCGCATTTGAAACTGAATCACTTGGCAGTTTTTGATTGTGCCAATAAGTGCGGAATTGACGGGACGCGCTTTATTGAGCCGATGGCGCACATTCGCATGATGGCATCGGCGCAAGCATTCTTGAGTGGAGCCATTTCGAAAACGGTCAACTTGCCGCATGAAGCATCCGTCAAAGATATCGAAAATGTTTACCTTGAGGCTTGGAAGCTCGGTGTGAAGGCCGTTGCGGTTTACCGTGATGGCTCAAAAATGAGCCAGCCGCTCTCGGGAAAGTCCACTTCTAAAGCGGACGATGCGGCGGCAACGGCGTACGCCGAGCTTAATGAGGCAAGTCAGTCTTCAGGTGAGCCTTCAAATGATTCGGCAGGTGAGTCGGCAGGTGAGTTAACGGATCAGGCGGAGAGTCGGTCGGCGATTCAGGCGGAGAGTTCGGGACTGGTCGAGCGGGCGGTGCTTCAGGCTGTTTCTCGTGCAACCACAAATTCAGCGGGTGATAAAATTCTTTATTCTCAAAAGGATCTCGAAGATGCCATCGCTCGCGCGGTTTCGGTGGCGCCGGCGCGCAAACGTAAAATGCCTCAACGCCGAAACGGAATTACGGTCGAGTCGAGAGTGGGCGGTCATCAAATCTTTCTACGCACCGGCGAGTATCACGACGGTCGTTTGGGAGAGATTTTTATCGACATGCACAAAGAAGGCGCAACTCTACGCAGTCTTTTGAACTGCTTCGCGATTTCGATTTCGATAGGCCTTCAATACGGTGTTCCGCTTGAGGATTATGTCGACAAATTCACTTTCACCCGCTTTGAGCCGCACGGTTTGGTGGATCATCCGAATATTAAAACTGCGACGAGTCTGTTGGATTATATTTTTAGAGTTGTCGGCATGGAGTACTTGGGAAAAACAGATTTTGTTCACGTAAAACCTGCGCTCGAGGAGCTCGCGGTGAATTCGCGCGGCGAGCACGGAGCAATGGCGCAGGCCGAAAATGCAGCTCGCGCGCATGTCGAGACGGCCCTCCGTCAGCAAACTGCGGATGAGTCGGCGCGTACGGGTGGTCAGGGCACCGCAACTCGAGAGTTGCGCGCACAGCTTGATTTGCCTTTGGAGCGCGCGATGGCGCCATCGGAATCAGAGACGGTGACGTCGATTGTTCGTGCAAATACCGAGGCGTCGCAGACCAAGTCACTTTCAGAGCAAACGCAAGCGGCGGTGAAGTTTCGTTCGATTCAAGATTCGGCGGGAGAAAATAATTCAGGTGGAGGCCTCGGTTCTCATTCCGATGCGCTCAACTCTCAGCTCTCGAATTTGATGGGTGATGCACCCATGTGCGCGACCTGTGGTCACGTGACGGTTCGCAACGGAAGCTGTTACCGCTGTCTCAATTGCGGAAACTCAATGGGTTGCTCTTGATGACCAGCGACCAATGACTAGAGACCTTTGATTTGAGATTTATGATTTGAGATTTATGATTCGAGATTCAAAATCCAGATTTAAAACGGCCCTCCCGTTTGAAAGATGGAGTTGTACGGCCCGCGTGCTCTCCGGTGCGCGGGTCTTTTTTCTAACAGATAACAATCGCTTCTAAACAAACTCTCAAATTGAGATAAAAGGCACTTTCGTCGTAGATTCGCAATTTCGCGAATTATAGATAAATCCGCGTTATTTGGTGTCTCGTGACGAACAGGTCACGGGCTTGCGACCAAAAGCTACGTTACGATTGAGGGATGAAAATACTGTTGGTTGAAGACGAGTTAGACTTGCTCGAGATGATGACCGAAATTTGCGCGAGTCTTGGATACGAAGCTTGCGGTTTTTCTCAGCCAACTGAGGCTCTTGAGTACTTAAATAAAAATCAAAGCCGCGATTTTTTAATGGTGAGCGATTACAATTTACCGGAAATGAATGGATATGAACTGATGCTCAAAGTGAGAGCCAGCAACCCAGACACGCCATTTATTTTCTGGAGTGGTTTCTGGGAGGAGAGCCTGCGCGATCTCATTCTGTTGAACAACGACGTGAACGTCTTGGACAAGCCGTTTGAGATGCGCGCTTTCGGCGCGCTCATCTCAAAGATCATTCGCTCGAAAAAGCTTGTCACGGATTTCCAAGCGGCCGGCTGATATTCCAACCGGTGCCTCACCAAGCAGTTTAACAGGCAGTTCACTAGATGGCTCAATCGGCGAGGCATCCGTCGACTCAATCGCAACTTGGTAATTTGTGCCGTGAGCTGAATTTTGAGTGGAGACAAGGCCGTCCGTCTCGTTAGTTTTAAGTGCGGCTCGACTTGAGAACGCCGATCTGCTCTTGATCGCAATGACGTCAACAATAGCGTAGGTCATCAAAACAAGTTTACGTGGAAGCGGAACATAGGTTCGGCTAAACCAAGCTTGATCATTTTTCGCAACAACGCGAATCCCAATTTCACGGTAAATTCTCTGCGCACTCGACACAGCAAAAGCCGCCCGCCAAGGAAGATAAGTGATTCCTGCTCTTCCTGAGGCATAATAACCGTCTGCCAAGGTGACCAAGCGTTTGACGAGGCCCGTGAAAACTTGCGGAACAAAGAGTTCGCGGTTTTCGAAGTG
>JAYVND010000540.1:0-3888 GCA_043758635.1 Bdellovibrionales bacterium | reverse complement strand
GGGGTGCGCAGATTGCATTGCATGTGGGCGGTCTCACCGATTGCAACTTTAAGAACTGGCAGGTGAACCATCAAACAATGTTGGTTTGGTCGGTGATTTGTTATTTGACTTGGTATTATCAGAAGGGCCTTCGAGCTCGCGCAGCTGCGCTGGTTGGTAGCAAAGCCTGACCAGGTACCATTTTGATCTGAATGCGCGAGTCTGTCCCTTTCGAGACACGAAATTTGAGTCGCGAATTTTGATGCTCGGATCTCGATTCGCGAACCCCCGGTTCGGTGCATCCGGTTGATCTTTTATCCCACGACCTTTGGTTAAAATCTCAGTTCAGAACACTCTGACCCAGCAAACTTACCCACGTCCCTTTGATTTACGATTTGAGCGAGCTAGTCTGGCTGCCGATAAGCACTCCATGAAGCCTCCTTCAACGCTGATCTCACCAACCCTGGCGGCTCTTTTTCTACATTTTCGTAGAATGTTGCTCCGTCACGGAAATGAGAGGTCCTCCTTCCTACTCGCGAGTCTCCTCGCGCTCGTTTTGATCTCGATGGTGCTCAACGGATGTGCCGGTGCGCCAGACTACGGCCAAGACCCACCGACGCAGGCTATTTCAATGAGTTTACTAAACGCGGTGTCGCCATCGAAGTCGATGCTTCCGACTTTTCGTATCACGGGGACGCTGCTCGGGGACCAGGTTGGGATCTATTACGATGCTAATTGCACGCTCTTAGTCAATTCGTTTACGGCCTCTGGGCCTTCGAGCGATTTAAATATTTTGCTGCAGGATTATGGGACCTCGTCATTTTATATTTCGGCTCAGCGCATGACGGGGCTCAATTATCCGTGCACCTCGGCAAATTCTTACACGGCAAGTCTAACGGCGCCGGGATTTCCGCTCGGTCGTGTGACACGCTTTTTGAATTCACCGACGGCTGCGATTCGAGATCCTACGGGTAGCCTCGTGGTTTTGGATTCGGGAAACAATCGTCTCGTGAAATTCAATTCTCTTGGCGGGTTCCAGCGAAGCTTCGGTGCGACTGGGTCGGCGAATGGTCAGCTCAATTCGCCCGCCGCGTTTATTGCGGACAGCGCGGGAAATCTTTTCGTCGCCGACTCGTTGAACAATCGCGTTCAAAAATTTTCATCGTCGGGAGCTTTTTTACTTAGTTTTGGTTCGCCGGGTACGGGAGGCGGTACCTTCGATAGCCTCTCTGCAATCGCGCTCGATGCAGCTGGCAATATCTACGTGACTGACAGCGGAAACAATTTGGTTCAAATATTTGATCCGGCGGGTCACTTCGTAAGTCAGTTTGGCGGGCCTGGCGCTGGAGGCGGTACGTTCAACTCTCCTTTTGGCATCGCAATTGATGCGACTGGAAACATTTTCGTGGTCGACTCCGGTAATAACCTGATTCAAAAGTTTGATTCTACGGGCACTTTTTTGAATCAATTTGGGTCGGCAGGGGCGGGGCCTGCGGGAGGAGCGGGCGCATTCAATTCTCCCCAAGCGATCGCACTCGACAGCAATGGCAATCTGTACGTTGCGGATACCGGCAACGATCTGCTTCAAAAATTTGATTCAAGTTTTGCATTCGTATCACAACTGGGTGGAACAGGCAGCGCCAACGGGGAGCTGGCTGCACCAAGCGGTGTTTCGATTGATTCGTCAGGGCTTATCATTGTCGCTGACTCTGGTAACAATCGAATCCAAATTTTTAATGGTGATATGACTTACGCATCTCAAATCGGAACATTCTTCACCGGCAGCGGCACAGTGAATAATCCGGTGGGTATAGCAATCGACTCGAGCGGCCGGCGATTGGTCACGGATTCTAATACCAATACGGTTCAGGTCTTTGACTCTGGATTTAACTTTTTGTTTAGTTTTGGCGGATTTGGTTCGGGCCGCGGCTTTTTTAATTCTCCACAAGGGCTTGCCGTCGACGGTGCCGGGAATATCCTCGTCGTTGATAGTAAAAATAATCTCGTTCAGGTTTTCAGCTCCACTGGAGTGTTCAAATCGCAGTTCGGTGGAGCAGGAACGGCTTTAGGCAAAATGAACAATCCGACCGGTATTGCAGTCGATGCGGCCAATAATATTTTTATTGCCGACACGGGCAACAACCGAATTCAGAAATTCAACTCTAGCTACAGCTCTGTCGGCTTGTACGGAACGACGGGTACCGGCGCTGGTCAGTTTCGCTATCCGCGCGCACTCGGAATCGGCAGCGGTGGAAAAATCTATGTGGCAGATGCGGGCAACAACCGAGTTCAAATTCTAAACTCCAGTGGTGTTTTTTTAAGTCAATTCGGTGCCACCGGCTCGAGCCCGGGCCAATTTAAAATTCCAACAGGTATTGCATTCGATGCGAGCGGCAATGTGCTCGTGACAGATGCAGCGAACAACCGTGTCGAAGTATTCAACGCAAGTGGGGTCTACAGCTCTCAATTTGGGACAGTCGGAAGTGCGAACGGGAATCTAAAGTTGCCGCTTGCGCTTGCGATCGACTCCGCTGGCTTTATCGATGTCGCGGATACTTCGAATCTCCGCATTCAGGAGTTCACGAGTGGCAGGACTTACAATTTGCAGTTTGGTAATGCGATCTTTGCGAATGGAGATTTGAATTCGCCAACGGGAGTTTCGATTGGCACCGCAGGTCGTGTGTGGGTCGTTGATTCGAGCAACAATCGATTGCAGCTATTCGACAACCTGGGAGCTTTTGTAAACGTGGTGGGAGCTTACGGGACGGGCGCGAGTCAGTTTCGTGCACCTCGTGGATCGGCTGTCGATCTGTTGGGTAATTTCTACGTTTGCGACGCGGCAAACAATCGAGTGCAAAAGTTTTCGTCAAATGGAAACTTTCTACTTCAGTTTGGTTCGGCACAATTGTTGTCGCCTTCGGGAGTCGCAATTGACTCCACCGGAAATGTTTACGTCACTGACACGGGTCACAACAGCGTGCAAAAATTCAACGCCAGTGGTGCCTTCATTGCGACCTTTGGGAGTGCCGGCAGCGGCATTGGGCAGTTTTCTAGCCCGCTCGGAATTGCGGTCGACTCAAATGCTATTTACGTTGTCGACTCTGGCAACGACCGCGTGCAGAAGCTCTCGCTCGCCGGTGTCTATCTCAGTTCGTTTGGAGCTTCTGGGACTGGAAACGGTGCCTTCACTGGCCCGAGTGGAATTGCAGTGACGGCGCAAGCGATTTATGTCGTCGATCGGGGCAACGACCGTGTCCAGAAGTTGTCTCTGAGTGGGGTCTACTCTTCTCAATTCGGTAGCACCGGAGTCGGTATCGGCCAATTCCAAGCCCCGAACAGCATTGCGGTTGATAGCAGTGGTTCTGTGTACGTCTCAGACTCCGGTCACAATCGGGTGCAAAAATTCGATAGCGGCGGCAGGCCACTTTTAAATTGAATCGAGAATTGAATCGGGCAATTTCGAATTCAAAATTCGAATTCAAAATTCGAATTCAAAATTCGAAATTCGGAATTGAAAATTCGAATTCAAAATTCGAAATTCAAAATTCGAATTCAAAATTCGAATTCAAAATTCGAAATTCAGGTGGACGAGTTCCACCGGTTTTGACAGCGCTGCTCCGCTGAGAGCGGCTTGAGACGGTCTTTCATTCCTTTGAAGACTCAGAATCGCGTGCACGCCCATAATCACGTCAGACCAGAAATGGAAGGCAATATTTTTTTTGAGCGCGCCGTGATTGCGATAAGCAAGCGCACCTAAAAAGAGGCCACTCGTAGCGGCGCTCGTGTAGGAGTCGGGTGAATGAGAGAACGTGTAAAGGGCAGCACCTAACGGCACGGCGACGTACGGGGAGTGGGTTGATCGCAACAATTCATTTTGCACAAATCCGCGGTAAAACATTTCCTCAGGCG
>JAYVND010000539.1:0-3895 GCA_043758635.1 Bdellovibrionales bacterium | reverse complement strand
GAAATTCAAGATTCATTAAAAAATATTAATTCAATTGCGAACGACGCCAACAAAGATTTTCAACAAATCCAATCAATGGCGAGCACCCTTAATTCGGACGTGATGAAATATCAGGGTGAGATCAAAGATCTCGATCAGCTCGTAAAAGACGATGTTTCCAATTTAAAATCTCGGTTCAAAATTCCAAAACTTGATGCCGATTCAATCGCGCGTATTCTGTTTGGACCAAGCGTTTATCAAAAATTGAAAAAAGCTGAATTCTACATGAACAAAGCCCGCGAGTACATGCCACCTAAAAAAACTGCAGACGAAAAAGCGCAAGAAAAATCAGAAATTCCAAAGCCGCGCGAACGACATAAAGGCCGCGATTACAAATTTGGAACGCCTCACGCATACCCGCTCTTCTGGCTTAAAAAGGCAGAGATTTCATCAAAATCTCAGGGTTCAGAATTTGCTGGAGATCTCTCTGGCTCCATCAATAATTTGACGGATGATCCGCCAGTTCTGGGTGAGCCGACCTCGCTTGTTTTCAAAGGTGACTTTCCGAATCAGCAGATACACGGAATTAAAGGTGAGTTGATCATTGATCATGTGTCAGATATTCCGCGCGAAACTTTAGATATGCATGTCGCAAGTCTCGCTTTAAAAGAAATGACGCTTGTCCATTCGCCAGAAGCAACAATCGGATTCAAATCTGCGCAAGGCGATTCTAATTTTTTAATCGACTTTCACGGTTCAGATGTGAAAATGAAAGTCGGAGCGGGGTTCGATAAAGTCGCCTACGAGGTTGACGCGAAAAATAAGATCCTCGCCGATGTTTTAAATAAAACTTTTAGTGGTCTTCCAAAAGTCGTTTTGCAGGTCGATGCTGGCGGAACTTGGTCGAATTTAAATTTCAAAATTGATTCGAACCTTGCACATGAACTACAGGCTGGCTTTGGACGCGAACTTCAAGCCAAAATTAACGAGGCGCAAGCACAAGTTCAAAAGATGGTTGATGAAAAAATCGGCGAGCAGCGCAAGAAGTTGATGGATCAGTTCAACGGGATTGAAAATCAAATCAAAGGCGAACTTGCCGACAAGCAGTCAGAAATCGATAAGGCCAAAGCAAATCTGGATAAGGTAAAGAACGATGCGATCAAAGGACAGTCGGAACAGCTTCAGAACCAAGGAAAAAAAGAACTCGACAAGCTCAAGAGCAAATTCGGTTTTTGATATAACAGAACGATGTAAGATTTGGTGCCGCTTTTCGTTTTGAGAGAAGTGGCTCAGAAATGACCCAGTAAAGACCGAATGACGAATCAGCGGCGACCATACGGCGATCAACATTCAGAGCAATGTCGTGAGAAATCGCGAGGAGAATTCAGATGACTTCAGTTCAAAATTATATTGGCGCTGCACTGTTAGGCTTTTCACTTTGCGCGACCGCCTGCGTTCATACTCGCGCGAATGGTCTCAAAACCGAAAGTGATGCGCCCGTTGCCTCCGGAAATGACACCATCATTTCAATGTGGTCGGGCGCCGTTAAAGATCGCGGAAGCCGATTTGACGTGAGTTTCTTTATCAAAAACATGTCCACCGATCAGGCCATTGCGCTTCCGACTGCCGAACTGACTTGCCGGCGTGGAAATGCCCACGGGGATCTAAGGCTTGTGGGGAAAACGAAAATGGAGCCTTCGGTTGTGCTCAAAGCCGGGCAGTCCCGCAACTTTAATTTCGTTTGCGTGCTGCAGGCTCGCGGCGCCGGAGACTTTACAATTGAAGTTGGCAAAGTTGTCGCAGCGACGACCGGTGGAGTTGCAACAGCGAATATTATCGCAACAAATCTGGGCTGGCACTACGTCGATGCTGAGTCAAACAACTAGGCGTCTAACGGGCCGACGAACGAGGCGACGACGCTCACGTAAAGTAGTCGAACCAAATCCGACCTCGCGCCGCTTGAGCCGACGTGACACTAAGCTCATGGCCCCGCGCCTGCGTTCTCTATCGCAGGGATTTAACTGATCCATGTCTGAGTCTTTTTAAATATCCATCCACAGAAGTAGAGAAATAGTCCCTCCGCAAGCAAGCATCCGACACGAGCCAAACTCGATGTGCTGCCAACGTCGTAAAACAACGCTTTCATACTTACAGCTAACAAGATCATCAGTGCCGAGTTCGCTACGACGCGGTCACGCCGTGCGTAGGCGATGCCTAAAATTATAACTGCATAGCAGCCCCAGGTCATTGTCACAAAAAGTGATCCGCCAGTCGCTAACTTCTCAGAGAAGCGGTAAAGGCCGAGCATCACCTCCGAATGCGCAAAGCCGAGCAAAAGGGTGACATTGCTATTTTCAGATGCATTTGATTGGTCTTGAATGAGGTGTGCAAAGACTGCCAACAGTGCCACAGCTCCGTAAGCCCAATTGTAGACGAATGCGATTCCGTCAATCTTGGTCGACAAGATTGTGGCGACTGCACCATAAAGAAATGTCGCGAACAAAACCGAGAGTGGCCAGAAAAAATCTTTGCGCGCAGTTGAATGCCGAGTCCAAACAAAGATAACGAAGACGCCTAAGAACAATGCCACAAGCGGCTGAATACTTTCATCGCACAACTGAAAAAAGAAGCCATGAATGAGTGCAATCGCTGAAAATGAAAGAAGCATCTGCCCGCTTTGTAAACTCGCCGACAGATATTTTTTTGCCAAAAGATAAATTCCAACGATGACCAAGCCAATCGAAATGCTGAACCAGAGCGCAAGTTCAGGATTCATCGATGTCACGAGACTAAAGGTAGAAACGTAAAAGAGCAAAAGGAGTGGAAAAATCGCCGCACTCTCCTCAGTATTGAGCGCGCTTCGATAGATAAACGAATAGGCTGTGAGTGCTGAAGAGAAAATTACAAACTGAATGAGCTGCAACGTGAGTAAAGTCGAATACTGATTCGAGCCTGCTTTCGAACCCGACAAGAGCAGGACCGTAAATACAGCGTAGTAGCTTGCGATAAAAAGTATGTCTCGGCGTTTATTGAAAATTCCCATTGCCGAGAAAGAAATATTCCAAATCACCAAAAACATCGCAAGCATCGGGAGCAAAGTTTGATCGTAACCAATCAGCGGCGCTGCGAGATATGTTCCCGCCATTGCTACCAGGGCATAGATGCGATTGCCTTTTTCGAACCTCGATGAAACCGCGAGGACCCCAACGAGCGTCGCACAGATGAGGGCCACGTTTGAGCCGATCAAATGATGATAGGCGTAAGCGCCAAGCCAAGTGACATGCATAATTGTCGTGCCGGCGCCGGCAAGAATTCCACCGTATTCGCGTTCTGCTTTTGGCATCACCTGTGGCGCAAAAAAGAATGCCAATCCAGCTGCGCCAGCCAGAAGAATCTGGCGCGCCGGCGTAAGCCAATCGCTGTCCAGGGTCATCTTGATGAAAAACACGCCCGCCAAAATGACAAAAATAATCCCAATGATGCCGAGAACCGATGAAGAATCGACTCCGGCGCTGCGATTCTGACTTCGCACTTTTGTGAGTTCAATTGATGATCGATCGGCCATTATAAGCGGAGCGTCTGGACTGAATTGAACAGTTGAGGGCGATGTTTGCACCGCACTCGCAATTGCGGGAGAGCCTGCGGAATGAGCGCTTGATGGCTGTGATGGCTCGGCGGCATTCACCGAATAGATAGACTTTTGATTTTCAGTTGTAATCCCGGCTTTTTGAGATCCGCTCAGGTGGCTCAGCTGATTTTCAATACGAATCAACCGAATTTCGAAATTCTGTAGGACATCTTCTAATTTCGCCAAGAATGCTGCTCCGAATATGAATTCAATTTAAATAGTTTATAATCACTCTAAAGCTGAGGATAGAAGAGTCGCGTCTTATTATCAAAAACTATCCCTAACAAC
>JAYVND010000538.1:0-3897 GCA_043758635.1 Bdellovibrionales bacterium | reverse complement strand
GAACGCGGTAGATTTCGTGAAGTGCACTCATAACTGAAATGCTACTTGAGGCGCGCCTGTGGTCAACTGATTCCGATGCCTCTTAAGCCTTGAACAATCGCCACTGCTAGCGTGTAGCCGACGACGTTAAAAATTACGAGCTGCATGACTGCAAATTGCCAACGCCCCGATTCACGAATGGAAACCATAACTGTTGAAAGACACTGAAGGGCTATCATAAAGAAAACGACCAGACCCATCACAGACGCAAAAGTGAAGAGTGGTCCGCCGTCTGGCGCCTTCGCCTCGTGCATCTTCTTCAGCAGCGTGTCTTGCATCGTAGCTTCGTTGTCATCGGTCACTTGGAAAACGATTGCTAGACTTGAGACGAAAACCTCTCGCGCCGCAAACGCAGAAATCAACCCGACACCGACCCGCCAGTCGGTGCCCATGGGTTTAAAGACCGGCTCAATGAAGCGGCCCACACGAGCCGCGTAACTTGCATCCAAGCGATCGGTTCGATTTTTAATTTCAATGTGCGGGAAAGTCGTTGCGCCCCACACGATCAAAGCACATGCGAAAATTGCGGGACCTGCGCGCTTGGCGTAATTGCGCGTGCGCGAAAAGGCCTGACGCAACACGAGACTCGCCTTTGGAAGCCGGTAGACCGGAAGTTCCATCATAAAAAATGAGGCATCTTTTTTCGGCAAGAACTGACTCGCAAGGAGTGCGGCTGCGCCACCGACCGCGAGCGAGAGAAAGTACAGACCCGCCAGCGTGACTCCCGCCTTCCAGGCAGCAGAACCATAAAATAAAAATGACAAAAGAAGCGTGTAGACGGGCACTCTCGCGGAGCAGCTCATCAACGGCAAAATGAAAAGTGTGAGCCAGCGCTCCCGGCGCGAGTTGATCGTGCGCGCCGCCATCATGGCCGGCACCGCGCATGCATAACCGGATAGAATCGGCACAAACGAACGGCCTCCCATTCCGAGCATCGAGAGAGGACGATCGACGAGAGTTGCGGAGCGCGCGAGGTAGCCGGAATCTTCGAGAAGAATGATACCCACAAAAAGAATGAAAATCTGTGGCACAAATACGAAAACCGCTGAAGCACTCGCGATCACTCCGTTCACCAGAAACTGCATCAAAAGGTTATCGGGCGCAAGTCCCAGCGCGTGGTCGCCGAGGTATGTGAATCCAAAATCGACCGCATCCATCACAGGTTTTGCTACCCAGAAAATAGATGTAAACAACAAACCCATCATAAACACAAAGATGATCAAACCCCAAAAAGGGTGAAGCAGCACATTGTCAATTCGGCGCGTTCGCTCGGCCGCTGTCGACTTCGTATTTATCTCTGTCAATTGACGAATCACCGACTTTGCTAACGCGGCTAACTCCTCCATCGTCGACTGAAGACGAGCCGCATCCCAATTTTGGAGTTGCCGAGGTCCCGAACCCGCTGATGCAGGTTTTGAATGGATCGAACGAAGCTCCTCGCCTATCACACCGATCAGCTCTGGCACTCCACCACCCAGACGTCCGTCGATCAAAACAACCGGTGCTCCGAGTGCTACTGAGAGCACCAAAATATCAAGCTCCTCTTGGCGTTCACGCAAAAGGTCTGACATTGTGACGGCCACGACCACTCGAAATCCTGCGCTCAAAAGTTGGCGCGTGACAAGCATCTGACGTGAGAGTTGAGTGGCATCCACGACTGAAATTACCAGTCGTGCCGCGCCAAACGTGCGATGGCGAAATAGTGCATCCACGGTCACCATTTCGTCGGGCGATTTTGGATCGAGGCTGTAGGTACCTGGTGTGTCCATAATGGTGATGGCCGGCCCGAATCGAACATGCGTTGTGCCGAGCGAATAATCAACCGTGGCACCTGGATAGTTCACAGTTTTGAAGCGGCTCCCCGTCAGCCAATTGAAAAGCGTGGTCTTTCCGCAGTTGGGTGAGCCGACAAGGGCTACGATACCATTTAAACTTTCTGAGTTTATATTCGCAGGCTTAGTAGCATTTTCACTTAGGACCGAAGGGCCCGCGCTCCCGCAACAATCGTCCAATTTTTTTTCGTTGAGAGAGCTCGAATGATACGCCAAAAAATTCAAACGAGAATGCATCGAGCCTCACTCTTTCTCAACGCAACCGTTGCACCGCGTATCTCGACCAAGATGGGCTCTCCAAACGGCGCGCGACCACGAACCAAAATTTCTTCGCCTCGAATGAAACCAATTTCGAGCAAACGCAAAACAACCATAGGTTCACCGGCCAATTCACGAATTTGGCAGAGCGTTTGGTTCGGCAGATCGGCGAGGGATTTTTGGGGTGTCATTGATTTTCCAACCTACGCTAAAATGAGCGCTCGAGCAAAGGCTTGGCTCGTCAGTAGTGATGCCTCTCAATAAGCTTTCAACTTGGTGTTTCCACGCGTGAAAGGAGCCGAAAAATCCCACAAGAGCAGCTGAGCGATCCGCCCAGAATGAAACCGTGCCCGATTAAACCGTGCCCGATCAAACTGTGCCGGATCAAACCGTGCTCAATCAAACCCGCCGATCAGATCGGCCCAGGCCGACGGCTGCAGCTGAAGCAGAATTTGAGGCTCAAATCTTGCTCCAATCACATCCATGAACAAAGCTAAGAGCGTCAACCTGACTAGGGCTCAATCCGTGCCATCTGCAGTGCCGTTCCGGCTTTTAATTCTGTCGAGTTTTCTGACAGTGCTGCTGACTTTTGCGGCCGAGTCGAGCGCAGCTCCCCCGATTTGCAATGCCCTATTCGATCCAGAACTACATCGCGTTGCGACTGGGTTCAGCGCTGGCCCAAATTCTGGCCCGCACGTGCTATCACGCGAGCGGGCCACAGAATCAATCTCGCAAGATATTAGCAACCGCGAGATCAATAAATTTCTTAAGGAGAGCGCCAACAGCGCATTCATCTCTGAGTATTTCTGGCACGCGCTCAATGTTCCGACAGAATCGCAAGAAATCAAATTGAAGAATGGATCGATTCTAGAGGTTTTAAAAGCCGGCTTAGGAAAACCAGAAGTCGTGGTGTTGAAAACTGGTGAAAGTAAATCTGCGATCTTTTCAACCGAACCGCTTGCCAAAAATGGAGCCTTCCACGTCGCTTCGCTGACGCTTTCACCTGATGAAAAGCACGTTGCAGTGACCTACGAAAAGCACGGCTCTCTTGACCTTTTTGAGACGCGACTGTACGAACTTTTAACCTCTCACGAGATCGGGCGATTTCAAGACGTATCTCAATCGGCGCTCAAGTGGCTCAACGCCGATACGCTTTTGATCACGACTCGGAAAGGGCAAGAGGCCACACAAAGTTTTCAATACACCCTCTCGACTGCGGTTCAAAAAAGCTACTCCTCAGGATCGGTCATGGTCGGAGCCGATGAATGGAATGCGAATTTCACAACTGGCTGGAATTTGCAAAAAACGGATGACACATTGATCTCTCTGAGTGGTGTAAGTCTCGACTCCGTGATTGGCGCCGTCAGCCAAGGAGTTCTGATCACGGCTCGTGCGCCCGAAGGTTATAAAAAGCTTTACCTCGTCAAAACTGATGGTAAAGCGAACGGCGTCGCGTCTGATTTGCGTGATGGAAAACCTGGCGTTGTCGACAAAGTCACACACGAAGGCGATTTGATCATCGCGCAACTGAAAAATGGCGGACTTCACTGGATCGAGTTGATCAATCCGGCGAACGGCAATGTTGAAAAAATTGAAGTGCCTGCTTGCTGCGCGATAAAATCAGTGAAATTCGACAGCGCGAGCAGCACGCTCACCGCGACGCTTTACTCACCGGTCAATAGCGGTGAGTTTCATTACAATCTCCTCGCGCACAGCTGGAATGAAACGAACATTGCATCGGAGCTCACCAGTAAAGATGGCGTTGAAT
>JAYVND010000537.1:0-11942 GCA_043758635.1 Bdellovibrionales bacterium | reverse complement strand
TAAAACACTTCAGTGAATCCTCAAGCTGCCCGAGTTCGCGAAGGCAAAGCCCCATTTTTTCAATGGCGATTTCGCAATCTGACCAACGCACCAAGAGTGTGCGAAGCAGATGCTGAGCCAAGCGGTGCTCCCCATTTTTCATCAGTAAATCTGCGTTGTTTAGCAAAAGCTGAACACCGGGATCCATTTGATCAAACTGGCGGAGGGCTTCTTGGTAAGTGTGCGCCGGTCGCGCGGGGCCTGCCGCAACATCCGAGCGAAGAGCTTGTGGCGCAATATTGCGAATGTTGCCATTCGCGATGTTAACACTCTCGTACGAAGACATCGATGGTCCAGTCGGCTGCCAGCTTTGCTCATCATGAATCATTTCAAATCCCGCCATTTGATATCCTCTATCTCGTTCGTTTGGCCAAAGCTCCGAGAACATCTTAACTAGACGTCGCATCGGTTGCGCTCGGCGCCGTACGTTCCGCAGATTAGTTCTGCCAGTCGTTCCGCTTGTGTTAAGTGAGTAGAGCAACACCAGTGCCATGTTTTTCCTGAGACTCACGCCCAGTCGCAATGGGAAACTGACGCGACTTCAGTCGTTTGCCTGAGCCCAGATCGGGCCTAGCAATATCTGCAGGTATCTTAAAATCGAATTGAAGTTTCGCGACTGCCTTGGTGAAGCAAAATTGCGGTCATTTGTTCGTCGCCGAGAATCTGGCGCCGTTGGATTTTTGGCGCGCGACCTAAGTTTAAAAGATGTGTTGAGCATCGCAAACACGACTGGCGACCGCAGTTTAAGATAAGCAGGCAAATGGCAGAAAAACGCGCAGCCGCATCCTCAGAAATATGCTCAAAAATCGACCGCGACTAAACACTCACCGCTCAAAGCGGCAAGAAGCGATGAGCTGATTGGACTTGTTATGAACAACTGCCCTACAAAAAATCCTGCGGACTTTCTCTCTGAGTTGCCCAGAAAAAAAGCCGTCAGACTTTCTCTCTGAGTTGCGCATGAAAAAAGTCGTTAGACTTTTTCGCTGAGTAGATTAACGTACTCGTTCGAGCGGTAAGCACCGACCGCGCGCTTTGCTTGGTTCGTCGAGCGAAGTTCACGAATGATGTTCGATTTTTCGCGATCGATATAAGCAAGGATCTGAAGGTCCTGCGCCAAAATCGACTCGACCCATTCATCTTTCGATTGAAGAAGCTCTTCAGCTTCGACTTTCATCCCAGTCGTCACAATCCCAGTGCTGATGCGCTGATTTTCTCCATTGATCATGCCGTCAATGCAACGGATGAGTTCAAGGATTTTTTCGCGCGCCTGGTAGAAGGCCGCGACATTGTCGAAGTCCCCGGCACCTAAATTGATCAGCTCGTGTTCATTCACGAGGAAGAACTGTTCAAGGTAACTATTTTTCTCTCTCAACAAACTGATGGCACGGTCCATCTCATTCCCCTCTTAGCCGACTTTTGAGTCGTTGGTCTTGGTTTCTTTTGCGGTTTTTTCTTTTTCTGCGTTTTCTTTTTTGAGCTGCTCGATAGCTTTTGACCACCCCTCATGGAGCGTTTCTAGAACTTTGAGAACATTTTTTAGATTTTGCGGATCACCTGATATATTCGCCGCCGTCAGCTGGTCGGTGAGATACATGTAGAGCGACTCGAGATTCTTCGAAATCTCGCCGCCCACATTGTGGTCGAGAGTGTTATTGAGCTCGAGAATGATATCGTAAGCACGACCGATATTTGTACCTCGGTCCGCAATTTTCTTCTGCTCTGATGCGGTCAATGCAAGTTTCGTAAATTTAATTGCCCCTTCATACATCATTAATAAAAGTTTTTCCCGGCTCGCACTTTGAATCGACGTGTTCTTGTACTTCTGAAATCCGTTGTTCATACTTCTTCACCCTCGAAAGCTCCTTGCGGAGCGGAAATCCAAAAAACTAAAAATCTAAAATCTTTAAAAATGAACTCTCACAAATCATCTAACCCTGCTGAAGCGAGCCAGTTGCAGCGCCCAGCTGTGAACCCTGCGCCTTTAATTTCGACATCGTCTCTTCGAGTCGGCTGAACTTCTCGCGCAGCGTGACTTCTTTTTTCTCCAACTGACTTTCTTTTTGCGCGATACGCTCGTCCGCCTGTTTGATGATTTCTTTTAAACCATTGGAACGATTCGTGACGGGACCAAAACTTGGATTCAAAAGGTTCGTCACCTGTGTTCGGACCATCGGAATGAAGCCAGTTGAAAATCCATCACCGACCAAAAATTCTTGAGTCCCCTTTGGATCGCCTGCCAGAGTCGAATTGAACTTCTTCTGATCAAAATCAAGCGTGCCCGTGCGGTTGAAAACGATGCCAAGCTGGCTCAGCGTTTTAACAGTGCCTTTCACTCCGTACATCGGAGTTTGGATCATTCCGCGAAGCCTCTGTTCAACCGTTCGAAGCAAGCCGTCGCCACCTAGGGTCTTCGAAGTATCGGTCGCTTTATCTAGTTTGTTCTGAGCTTGTACGAATGAGAGAACGGAGTTGATGCCATCGACAAAAACTTTCACTTTGCCCGAGACAACCTCTTGGTCTTCTTTGACAGTAACGTTTATCGCGTGACCGGGGTTGGCTTGTTTGATCTCTACGGCAGCGCCTGGAATTACGTCTTTCAAAGTTGTGTCGTCGACTTCGAATTCAATTCCATCGACTTTGACTTTGCCGTTTTGCGCATCTACTTTTTTGTCGATAAAAATATCTTGGTCGCCATCGAGCATGTAAATAGTAGGAAGCTCGATATTCTTCTCTTTGCCGACACCATCTGCCGCAAATACCATCCGGTAAGGATTCTCTTCGTCTTTGTGATCGGCGATCACCGTCGCCCTTACGCCGACCCCAGATTGGTTAATCATCTTGGCCGCTTTCTCGAGCGTGTTCGTACCTTTTTTGATGTAGACATCTTTCTCGCCCTTGGGAGTTTTAAATCGAAAGTAACCAACGCCAATTTCGGCTTTGTCTTTATCGGGAAAGCCGTTTGTCACTGCTGACGCCTTCAATGGCATTTGCATGACTTCGATATTCCAATTGCCAGCCTGATAATTTGTCGGATCCACGGTGCCCGAAAGAACATTCGGGTCACCCGAAATCAATTTGATATCGCTGAACCCCCGCGAACCTGCAAGCTCACTCAGGCCTTTTCTAATTTCGCTGATTTTAGTTGTGAGCTCTTCTACGAGTTTGAGTTTGGATTCAGATTTTTCTTTGTTTCGCTGCATGCTCTTAATTGGAATCTTCTCAGCTTCCATGAGCTGATCGACGATGTTGGGCGGTAAACCCGTATTGATCGATCCGAATGAGATTCCTGCCACGATGGTCCTCCTGACCTTCATTAAGTTTCGCAGCTGCAAAGGAAATTATGTGAGTCAATTCGTTGGCTCGGACCATTTTGTAGAGCGTTGCTAGACAAGACTCACGTCTCGCGGAGACAAAGCTAAATATTTGAAATTGGTATGAAGAAAATGAAAACGAGGCGATGGGCGAGCCTGGAAACGCGCACTAGCGCTGAGTTTTTGACGGCAGAATCTGCCGGTCGAAGAGAAACGAGATAAACGTGTTGAGTGATTTAAAGAGATTTGTTTAAAAGGTGGCCGCTGGTTTGCGAGCGATTGGCAGTGATTGAAGTGATTTCACTCTCCGGAATTCGACGAACCGTTCTACCGAGCGAATCAACAATCACAAGCGAAGGAAGACCATCATCGTTTCGCATCACACGAACCAACAGATTGGAATCTTTCATCCCAGGCAACGCCTCAAGAATCTTTTTGGCTTCATCAATTTCCTCAGGCGTGAGATTACTTTTTTTACGCTCTCTTTCGTTCTGATTCTGGGCCTGACTCTGCTGACCATTTCCATCTCGATCAGTGGTATCGCCTGTCTTTACACGCGCACGCGCCTCACCAACTGATTTAGTGCCAGTGAGACCAATCGGTAGAACTGTTCGGACCATCCCTTTGATATCCATAATTCTATATCGGAGAAGAAATACTGGCGCTAGAGGACAACATCCTCAATCCTTCAAAAACCTAGTCGAAAGCTAGACCAAGAGCTATCTGCACAACCTTCCTGGAACCGGGGGCGTTTTGCATTCTTAGACTCAGCACTGATGTTGGAATTCTTCACAAATTTGCCACCCATACTTATCTCATTTAGCACCCTCGGAAAACCCCTCGGCCGCGAAGGCGCGACCACAGGGGCTCCCGAGGTAGGAGTGGTACCGGGAAGGGAAGGAGGTCCCCCTCCCTTAGAAATCCGACTCAATTTAAATCAAATTCAGTTGTCCACTTTTTTTTAATATAGCTAAGGCTTCACGGTACCGAAAAACTTAACCAATCAACTTCAGCGCCATGCCTGGCTGTTGGTTCGCTTGCGCGAGAACCGAGACTGATGCACTTTGCAAAACTTGGTTACGAGACAGCTCAGCTGCGGAGGCAGCAACATCAGTATCACGAATTCGCGAGTTTGCTGCTGATAGGTTCTCGATCGACACACCCAAGTTTTCACCCGTCGAGATCAACCGGTTTTGAAGAGCACCGAGGTTGGCTCGGAATCCGTTGACTTGATTCTGCGCTTTGTCGAGATGTTCGAGGGCCGAGCGTGCACCCTCTTTGTTTGAATAGTCGAGACCGGCAACTCCGAGGCTATCAATCGTTGCATTTTGTTCGCTCGAATCAAAACCAATTCGGTCGTTAAAATCGTTGTTATGAATATCAACTTGAAAATCGAGCTTTCCGCCGGTGCCATCCAGCAACTTGGTGTTACCAAATCGTGTTGATTGCGAAATTCGCTGAGCTTCGTTCTTTAACTGTTGAACTTCTTTATTAATAAATCCGCGCTCCTCATCACCAACTGAATCTGACGATGCTTGGACGCCCAATTCTCTAAAACGAGTGAGAATATTGCTGATCTCGTTCAATCCACCCTCCGCGGTTTGGACCATTGAGATACCATCGTTGGCGTTTCGCTGCGCTTGAGCGTAACCGCGCACTTGAGACTTCAAGTCTTCACTGATCGCAAGCCCCGCCGCATCGTCAGCTGCTTTCGTGATTCGACTACCGGATGACAGCTGCGCCATTGATTTTTGTAGATCGCGAGATGTACCCGTCAAACTTCTCTGTGCGGCTAAAGACTGTACGTTCGTTGCAATACGTAATCCCATTTGGGACCCCCTGTTGTTTGCGCACGATCCTTCTCTGCGCCTTTGAGCCACTCTTCCTACAGAGCAAACTCAAAGGAGCGCTAATCCCTAGCGCCTTTTGATTTTTTAAGGACTCAAAGACCTCGAACACGTTGTTTGTAAACCGCGTTTGTCTAGACTGTTCGGACTGAAGTTTTCGCTTTTGGTTCGGCAGTCACACCAGACCTTTGGCTCGTTCAATCCTCCGAGTGTCAAACTCGCGTAATTCACAACAATCCTTTCGGCTAGGTCTGGGCGGTCTTTAGTCGAGTGTGCTCAAACTAGACTATGGTCGTGTTACGACTAGACCTTGGTATTGAAAATAGGACCTTTGGATGGGGGAAACCTAGACCTAGATCTGGTTTTTTAAACGCTTCGTGTTAAGACCACACGACCTTGATCGTGGTTTTGCGTAGACGGTGAGGATCTAACATTGTGATGAATCGACGGGGCTGCACAGTAGCGGGTGCTTTTACCGTTTCCCGAACGAGCAACAAGCTGCTCGCTCGTCATTTGTCGCAAAAGAAGTTGCACCGTCCGCAGTGGGAGCTTCAATACGTGTGCGGCAGCGCGCGCATCGAAAGCACTCGAGCTAAACGCTCTCCGTAATACAAGCAGCTCTATAACCGAACCTCGATCGATCTGATCGCAAGCTAGCCACTCTGCCGTTATGACAAGATCAAGTCGAGTCGACGCTTGTTCGATGACGTAGCCTCCAGCATTCGACTCCAGCGAGAACGGAATTCCCATCGCCAAAATCTCAAGACGCATGCGCCGCACTGCTTGCTGAACTCGGCGGTCTGAAGCAAGCGGATCATAAACCTGGTTCGGAAATATTTCGTGATAAAGCTCTGCCGTGCGCAGAGGCCGGTATCCATCACGCAAAAGAGCCGAGAGAATTCGAAAGCTCATACTCCCAGCACGTAAATGTCCCGCCGGAGCAAATTCACCATTCTCAATTTCGAACTGAACTGGCGCATCGTTAGGAGCACGTCCCACCCTTATTACAACCCGAGTGGGAATCACTAATCCTAGCCGAATGGCCATTCGCGCTAGGTATTCGCGAAAAGACGAAAACGTGCTCATGTAGTAGAGGCGCTCGAGCTTCTCCTGATCACGAAGAATAAGAACTGCCAAAAGATCTGCATCGCGCACGGCTTCTCCGCTTTTCAACTCGAGTGCACGCGCGTGCATTTGTTCAATTTTCAACTTAAACAAACTGCGTTCACGGCCAGACAACTCTTCCCCGATACAAGTACCAAGCATGGCCTGCCAACGCTCGACAAAAAATTCAGCTGTTGGTCCACCCAACTCAGTGTGTGTGGAGAAGAACTCACGAGCCGATCGTAAAACGTTGCTAAGACCGGCGCTATCATTTAGTTCCCAAAAGAGCTGAGCACCGACTTCGAGTAGACGCCGAGCCAGCACGAAGGATTCACCACTTAAAAGCATTTCGTACGTTGGCCAAAAAATCGCGCGCGCCTCTGTGAGGAAGCCCGTGAAGAGCAGCGCCGAGATCTTCGTGGTCAGAAGCAGTCGTTCATCATAAACAGATAGAGTTGACTCGTTTAGAAGTTCATCAATAAGTGGCAATGCTTCGCGATATCGCCAAAGTACAACATTCGAATTCAAAGCCGTCATTTTAAAAATTTTTGATTGGCGAACAGTTTCGCTCCAGCGCCCCTGACTCAATCGAGCTGCTGCCTCACGAGGCGCACCCAATCGAATCAATGATCGAATGGACTCAAGCTCGATCAAGGATCGCTTGACTGACTTCTGATGAACGCCCGAAATCGGAAAGTCTGAGAGCGCGGCCAGTGCCATTTTGTAAGCACGTCCGGCTTGCCCAAGCTCACGCAACAATCCGAGATATTCGACAAACCCCGAGTCAAGGCGTGGCGGAACCTTGAGCATTTCGAACTGCTCAGTGGCTCTACGGCCATCGCCACGCGCGAGATAGTCTCTCACCACGCGGACCGCTTCGGCATCAATAGAAACTCTGCTTTGGCTCATCGAACTCATTAATTTCCGCCATTGCCGGCTGCAGGATAGTTACACATGGTTCCGCGGAATTCACCTCGCCAGTCCATCACTCCTTGTTCCCAGCCACCGGCCCCGCAACGACTTCCTGAGTTGGAATGAGCTTCTTTGCCCGGCGTGTTCTGCATCGATGACTGCCCTGTGCCTTCAACGTTACAAGTCACGCCGACAAGGTGCCCTCTCGCATCGAGAACGCCCTGAGAATAAGTCCCGACTGGGCACGCTGCGGGCCCTTGCGTGATAACGTAGGCTTGGCCATCCAAAGGGTCTGGATTCTCAGCTCCCGCACTTGCATTCGGAAGGCCTGTCGTCGCAATCACGCCAAGTGTAAACGAAAACAGTATGATTTGCTTCATCAGAATCATTCTCCATATTCGCAGCGCCTCTCGACCATACGAAGGCTTGAAGCGAAAGCGATCCAGTCGACCGAGACCGATCGCCAGGTTGAAGCTTCAAAATTTGCTCGTAAATGAAGGGATTCGCAAGTGAGGACAAAGCCAGTAGAATTACTTACCGAAGTGTCTAACAATTTTTGGCAATTTCCGGCATTTGCGCTCAACTCGTTAAAACTCGATTTGAACTCAACCTCAAAGGCGTAGGAACAGTTAACCCGATGAAGTTTGGGTCTCACAAAGTTGCGAGCGGTCTCCATCTCGAAATTCAGTTTACATAGGTTCAGCTCAACAGACGAAGAGCCGATGCTGGCTGCTGATTCGCTTGCGCCAAAACGGAGATTGCCGCCTGATGCTGAATGTTCGACGACGCAAGAGCCGAGCTCTCCGCCGCGACATCGGTGTCACGCAAGCGAGAATTCGCAGCAGACAAATTTTCAAAGTTCGTATCAAGGCTGGAGACAGTCGAATTCAATCGACTTTGAAACGCTCCAAAATTTGCACGCAACTGCCCGACTTTTTCGAGCGCGGAGTCGACTTGTTCGAGAGAACTGCGCGAGCTACTCTTGTCTGAGACCGAGAGCGAATCGATTCCGAGAGCTGAGTTGGTTGCGTTGGCCGATGATTTAAAAGCAATCACATTCTCACCGCCGCTGTAGGCTCCAACTTGAAACTCGAGATTGTCACCCGAGCCATCCAGTAACTTTCGATTTCCAAAACGCGTGTTCTTTGCGATTCGGTCAGACT
Organism: Bdellovibrionales bacterium; assembly: GCA_043758635.1. Taxonomy (GTDB): domain Bacteria; phylum Bdellovibrionota; class Bdellovibrionia; order Bdellovibrionales; family JAMPXM01; genus JAYVND01. The sequence goes on along the minus strand of JAYVND010000537.1, from coordinate 3,566 downwards.
CTTTTAAAAGTTGCTGCGCCTCTGTGTCGAGATATCCCCGCTCATTATCGCTGAGCGTGTCAGATGCGCCCTGAACTCCGAGCTCTCGCAAGCGGATCAGGATATTGTTTACTTCATTCAAGCCGCCCTCACCTGTTTGCACAATCGAGATGGCGTTATTTGCATTGGCCTTTGCTTGCGCAAGACCACGCGTTTGACCGCGAAGATCTTCCGAGATTGCTAAACCTGCCGCATCGTCAGAGGCCGAAACGATTCGACTCCCAGATGAGAGAGCAGCCAACGAATGGTCGTAGCGCTTTTGTTGGGTGTCGAGCTGTCGTTGAGCATTCAATGATGCAATATTCGTTGAGATTCTGAGACCCATCTTTTGCCCCCAAAAAATTCGCGCGCATTTTCAAGCGCGCAAACCGGTTCATGCCAGTTTTGTGATTTTTTGAGGAGGCTCCGCAACCGGCAGGAGTGACTGTTCCCATCGATCGTGAGTTTGGACCCCAACGTGTTCACGAAAGACTTCTCGGCTTTGGTCTAGGAATCTTGAGACTTTGGTCCAGTCAGATTTATAGCGGAACCATTTTCCCATCGAATTCAGGCACATTTGATGAAAAATATTTATGAGTGCCAGCTCGCCAAAGGTCCAATTGGGACTGGAGAGTTCTTTCATCGGAGGCGATCGGCTGTGGGAGGCGTGAAAAGGAGAGGTGGATCAGATTGAATCGACGCTTCGTTTTAAGACCGCGACTTTAGGCTGCGAGGTCAATGTGTTGGAAGGCTTTGGACAAAATCAGCGCCTGATCTTCTGAGTTGAGTTGCTCGAGCACTTGCAGTTCTTGCTCAAGGTTGGGAGTTAGCGACCACGATGCATCTTTTGATAAACTAAATTTATTTTCTTCCAACTCATCTTTGTTTTCGGAATTGAGCGCAAGCTGGCCGCGGTCACCGCTCAATGATTTTTGCTCTTTCAACATCTTAAGACTGGGTAGAGCTGGCGGCGTCAACGCGTCCCTTACTTTTGCATAAGTTGAAAGCGCATGGAGCTTTTTACTCGACTCTTCGGCCGTCTGAAATGCAAGTCGGCGCAAGGCGATTGCGATGGGATCACTCTTACTTGCATCTTTACCCGCTTTGAGGATCGCTTCTTTCGAATGAGTTTGATTAGAAACCGCACTTCCCGGATCCGCTTGCAAGAGTCGTTCTGGTGCGAGGGCGGCCGCTAGGTCGGCGGTTGTGATCGAATGCATGCGGAGCGGCTCTAAGCGCTGAATGCCCGAATAGGACTGCAAACTCAACGGATCACTCGCTAAGTTCACGGTCGCTTGCTGACCTTTGCTTGAATCTTCGCTGCTCCGGTGCTTCCAAGTATTGCCGTTCTTTTGATCCGAATGGCTTTGCGAATGTTGCTGTTGTCCCGAATCGCGCGAACGCTTGTGCTCTCGCGCCCCTTGGCCCGACAGAGATGTCTGCAAAACAAACTGAGGCTGCAACGGGGTCATCTTCAAGAAGATCCTCCTAGACCTAAGGCCGGCCCTTATCATACACCCGCTAGCGCGAGATCACGTTAGAGAATTTCCAGTCGCCATACTCGGCTGCCAGCCGTGCAACGGGCGTGTTTCCCAGTCGCTGCTGCCAGTTGCGCGACGGGCGTCCTCCCTAGTCGCGCTTCATAGACAGAACGTGGCACGATCACATCTCAGCCTGAGTCACAAATCCACCGACTTACGATCACGCGCCCCCTCCGGATCAATATGGTTCGCCTCCGCCGATTCCCTAGCGAAAGAGCTTCGCGAAATCCTCTTTCGACTCGATCATTCGGGTGATCTGTTCGATCTTGCGGTCAGCAGCGTGCCGTAACAGTGCTCCCGCCTCAGCGCGAAGCCGCTCCGGTTGCATTCGGCGCTCACGCCAACTCCCCGGGCCGGAGCGTGCACGGGCCCGGATGAAATTTGCCATCAAATCAACTAAACCGTCGCCATTGAGTGCCGAAGTTTTGAGAATTACGACCGGATCCACTGGCATCCGGGGATCTAAATGCAGCGAGGCTTCAAGCTCGCGCAAAAAAGTATCCGCTCCCGGCCGGTCGCCTTTGTTGACCACAAATAAATCGGCGATCTCTAAGAGCCCGGCTTTCATACCTTGAATTGAGTCGCCCGATTCAGGCACTAGCACCACGCTGACAAAGTCTGCGACATTCATGATCTCAAGCTCCGTTTGACCAACGCCCACGGTCTCGAGCAGCACAACATCAAACGATGCCAAATCGAATGCGCGAACCATGAGATATGCCGACGAACTCAATCCACCCAGGCTCCCGCGCGAGCCGAGTGAACGAATAAAAACACCATCGTCATTGAAATGCTCGGTGTAACGAATCCGGTCGCCAAGGACTGCACCCTTTGTGAAGGGACTCGACGGGTCAACCGCCATGACTCCAACCTTAAGTCCTTGTGCGCGAAGGTCCGTGATCAAGCGACCAATCAAAGTTGATTTACCTGCCCCGGGAGGACCAGTAATGCCGATTCGAAACGCTTGCTGCTCTGACCGCAAAAGTACAGGAAGTTCGTGGAAAAGCGCGGGGCCATGGCGCTCAAGTACGGTGAGGAGGCGAGCGAGCGAAGGCAGATCACCCGCCTGCGTGCGCGAAATGAGCTCCACGGTGCTCTTCACCAAATCTGATGCCAACCCCCGCACAGGCTGAGGAGCCGAATTCGCCCTCGAAGAAGACGTCGGATCCCCGATCAACGCATTCTCTTTCTCAGACAAACTATTTTCGTTTGAGGCTGCCATTTCACCGCGCGCAGACTGAGTTGATTTGGGAGTCCCTGTTTGGTCACTCATGGGTGTTGCACCTTTTCGCTTTGCAAGTCATTGATTCCAGTGATGTTTTCCCACAGACCAATCCCACTGTCACAAGTTTTGACAGCCTCTCAACCCAGCGCACTGATTGCGAGAAGAGCTCCTCTAGTAGCAATTTCAACGACTTAACCCCCCATTCACCGCGCATCAAAAGCTTGGCGCGAATCCTGCCTCTATGAAGGTTGAGGGAGAGCCTTCACAGACGCCAGAGGGAGAGCCTTCACAGACGCCAGAGGGAGAGCCTTCACAGACGCCAGAGGGAGAGCCCTCACAGACGCCAGAGGGAGAGCCCTCACAGACGCCAGAGGGAGAGCCCTCGCAGATCATGGAGGGGAGACCCTCAAACGCAAGTTCACAGCGGTCAGATTGACCGCAAACGAAATTGCGCTCGGCCGCCAAGAAGACGACCGTACGGAGGATGCAATGGAACGGAATCAATTCTGGTTATTTTTTGGCTTCGCACTTCTGCTAGGTTTAGCGGCGGCAGCATATCAACATGCTGGTGGACTCGCGATCGATGCGCCCCATCTTCATAGCCGTTTGGAAGACGAAGGCCCGATGTTCTCAGGAAATGATCACTTGCATCTGAAAACAGGCTACGACGGAAATTCGAGTTTCGCCAAGATTGCAGGTTTTGTTTCGCACCTTCCAATTCATCTAGGCAACGGCGAAAAAGCAAAAAAGCCAGATGCGAAAGTGGTTGCGAAAGTAGATCC
>JAYVND010000536.1:0-3915 GCA_043758635.1 Bdellovibrionales bacterium | reverse complement strand
CGCCGCCAATCCCCCCCATATAGCCGCCACCGGGTCCACCCATATAACCGCCGCCGATGCCGCCGATGTAGCCGCCGCCAATCCCACCCATATAACCGCCAGGTCCACCCATATAACCGCCGCCAACGTTCAGGCCGCCAATATAGCCGCCGCCTCCGGGGCCGCCCATGTAGCCACCCATATAACCGCCGCCCCCAGGGAACTGGCCGTTAATTCCGCCGCCAAAACCCGGCATGCCCATCATTCCGTTCATCCCATTCATGCCCGGCATAAACATTCCGCCGCCGTATGGACCTTGACCGTAACCGCCAGGCATACCGAGTTGACCGCCAGGCCCCATCGTACCGCCGCAACCGTAACCGCCGCTGCCAAGTCCGCTTGCAATCGATCCATAAATTCCACCCTGAACGAATGGAAAAGCAGCACCGGCCGCCGCGAGCGCCGGATTCTGTGAAGGAACATACCCGAGAGCAGTGGCCGCTCTGTTATTCTGTTGGGCGCCTTGATATCCGAGATAACCCAAGCCACCACCCAGTAATGTTCCGAGGATCATCGGTAGATACGATCCAATACTACTTCCACTGCGGCCAGCGACAATCAATGGCTGAGCTGCTCCGCCCCCGGCTGTTGCTTCGGTGCCACGTCTGTCTGCTGCAGCCTCACGCTTTGCATCGCCGATCTGGTCGCCGAGTGATGCAATTTCTCCTTCAAGACGAGCCACTTCTTTGTTCATCTTATCTTGCTCTTTGATCAATCTACGGTAACGAGCCAAAGCTGACGAGCACTTCCCCGCGTCGTTCGAGCTGACATTTCCGGCTCTGAAGCCAGAGTTGGTGCACGCTTGACCATCGATACCGCCGTCAATTCGGCAGATCATCTTCCATGCGTTCCAGAAATATGGCGCAACATTTTCGTGGCAAAGGGTCGGTCGACCGCCACCAAACCCACCGCCACCGCCACCGCCACCCGAACCAAAGTCTTGCTCGCTTGCGAAATCTCCGCCACCTGTCGTATTGACGGCAGCCGTCGCGGGTACTGGGCGCCCGGGTGCTGTTTCTGGATTAGCGGCAGGCATACGGGTTGATTCACTCGCTGGCAATCGATCTGCATTTTCAAAATCGCTCGAAGCCACGTTTGAATCTTGTGAGCCGTCACCGTTCTGAGAGAGTGGAACTGGTGGGTCGTCCGGATTCAGCGGCGTGTTTGGTCTTGGTTCATCAGGTCGAGTTGCCGGCGGTTGCAAAGGCGGACGCTGCCGAGGTGGAACCGGTTGATGCGGACGCGGACGGGGGGTGACCGGGATTGTCGGTCGGGTCGGCTCAGGAGTTGGAGGTGCCGTCTCAATCGTGGCTGGCGGCGGCGCACTTGTGCCAGTTGGCACTGGCTGAATCGCCGTCTCTTGCGCCGGTGCTGGCGTGTTCGAACAAACGTTGCAGTTCATCCCGCCTTCCATATGACTGAGAATCGTCTCTGCCCACGGCGACCGAATCACGTCGCCGATTGCGGATCTAGTTTTCTCAATATCGCGGCTGAGCGCGCGCAAATCTTTGTCGAGTTGTTTTTTCTCTTTTTTCGCAGAATCACGCTCTTTTTGAAGCGATGCCACTTCGTCGTCTTCGCTGCTTGCACCTTGCGCCGGCAATTGGACATACCCGCACGGCTGCTGAGCACCGTACATTCCGTACCCTTGACCGTATTGCGCTTGCGACACGCTAGAGAATCCAAAGCTAGCAGTCATAAGAAGCACACCAATGGTGTGAACTGGCTTGGATTGCGCTCTGAGCTTCATAAACTCTCCCGTTCTAAAAGATGCATCTTGCATCTCATTACGTACTTCGCGAAAAAAACTCCAACAACTATTTCGACGCAATTTGCGACAGACTTGACTCGGTTTTCAAAACCGGTTTGGATTCGCGGCCAAGGTCTGCAATAGATGCAGTTTACCTAGCCTCACCCTTGGTCGCAAAAAGGTCGAGCCCCTGTACAATCATCCAGCTCGACGCAAATTTCTGATGTTTGATTGCACCAATTCCTGCTCGAGTCTGAAATTTCTGATTCTTCTCGACCCTGCTAAAGTATGCGAGCTCGCATTTTCAGCGAGCCAACCCTTTTCACAATTGAGCTTCATTCTCCTTCGGGAAAATCAAAGCTCGCATTGCAAATCAAGTCGTCACACAATCTAAGAGAATCAGTTTGCACGGCTGCTCCTACAATTTTACACTAAGAGCAAGAATGAAGCATTCCATACTTTGCGTTGATGATGAGGCCGATAACGTTGATGCGCTTGAACGACTGTTCAGACGCAAGTACCGCGTGTTCAAAGCGACATCTGGAGATCAAGCGCTTGAAATCCTCGCCGAAAATCCAGTCTCCGTCATTATCAGCGACCAGAGAATGCCCCAGATGACCGGCGTCGAACTTCTCGCAGAGTCCCTCAAAACTCATCCACGCTCGATCCGCATTTTGCTCACAGGCTACACCGACATCGATTCCGTGATTTCGGCAATTAACAATGGGCACGTGTATCGTTACGTGACAAAACCTTGGGATCCGGTCGATCTCTCCAATGCCGTCGACAAGGCCATTGAACTGTTTGAACTCACTGCCGAGTTGGTCGAGAAAAACCGTGCGCTTGAGTTTGCACTGAGCGAGTTAAAAACTCTCGACCAAGCTAAAAACCAGTTTATGATTTTGGTAAATCACGAGCTCAAAACTCCGCTGACCTCGATGATAAGTTTTTCAGATCTTTTAAGTGAAACTAAACTCGACAGCGATCAGTCACTCTATTTGTCGCGTGTGCGCACCTCGGCGAATCGACTTCAGGATATGGTCAACGATGCCTTGGAGTTTGTCCTTGCCGAGACAAAACAGATGAAGATTGAGCCCCGCGCGCTCGATGCATCGGCATTGTTTTTAATGAATTCGGTTCCTGAAAAAGTTCGAGAACTTGCCAAAGTGCGGATGGTAGACTTCGCATTTAACTTAGAGCCTGCGAAAATTCGCGTCGACGAAAAGTCAACGCGGAACGTGTTCCGGCGTCTGGTCCACAATGCAGCAAAATTCGCGGACAGTGACACTGCAATCTCGATTCATGGGCAAGTCGTTGACGAGCATTACGAGGTATCGATTTCAAATCACGGGCGCCCAATCGAAGAAGCTCGACTCGTGCAAATGCTAAAGCCCTATACCTTGAATGAAAATGCGATGAACCACTCGGTTGGAACCGGCATGGGCCTGAGCATTTGTCAGGCCCTCCTCAAGCTCCAAAGCTCCTCGCTCTTACTGAGTTGCCAAAAAAATGCGATCACCGCGCAGTTCAAACTTCCTCTCACGAGCAAACTGATGAGCTAAGCATAAGTTAAGTCTGCGTTGATCGACGCGGTTCGCTCAACCGTCCGCTCAACCGTCCGCCCTTGCATCCGGTCATCGGACATCGGCCACCGCCCAATCACCAGCTTGGCATTGGACAGCGCACGGGAATTGAAGCATTGCCCCGCGAAACTCCAAGGGTGCGACTCGGGAGTCTTCATCATTTCTCAGGCGGGGGCCAATCATGCGAACTCCATCGACTCTCTCTGACAAACGTTTATTTACGCTCTCCAGCTTCATCTTTTTGATTTCACTTCTTCAGGCGTGTCTGGCGCCGGCTGCGCCCTCGGACTCTTCGACATCAGTTGTCATCGGAACAGGGCATCCGACTCAACTCCGTGTCCCTCCCCATGTGCAGCTCTCATTGTCGAACGGTTCGATTCTGCGAATCCGTGACCTCGGCGCCGACATCCAGGTGACCGGTCTCAAATCAGGTATCGCATCGATTTCTTATCCCGGAAATAAAATTCAACTCGACGTTTTGAGCGAAAGCCGTTTCAAGCTTTATTCTGACCTTGAAAAGGTTGTAAGCCGCAGTCGCGGATT
>JAYVND010000535.1:0-3916 GCA_043758635.1 Bdellovibrionales bacterium | reverse complement strand
ATCACGATCATCCATCAGACTCCGGTTCATCACATTCCTCTAGTCATAATTCTGGCGCAAGGGTCGGTCTGCCTGCGTCTGACTTTAATCAGTTCAGCAATACTGAAAATGGTTTAGGCCTTCCGATGTGGAGCAAAGCAATGCTTGTGCTCGCCGCCGTCATTCTTGCCGGCGTCGGGTTCATTCAGTCAAGTTTCTGGCATAAATCTGATAATTCGAAGCCTGTCCTTGCAGAACTGGACCCGAATGAGCTCGCGCAGCGCCCAATCGTAAAAGATTTTACGATCGCCGATAGCGCAGGCAAGCCAGTTAAATTTTCGAGCTTCAAAGGTCAGGTTGTAATTTTAAGTTTTTGGGCAAGTTGGTGCACGCCTTGTTTAATGGAACTTCCTACGTTCGCCGAGTTGCAAAAAAAGTTCGAGAAGCGTGGTCTTAAAGTTGTCACGGTGAATATTGATGATGGTGAAGAGGGTAAAAAGTTTGCGCAAGATTTCTGGAATAAAAATAAATTCCCGTTCGCAAGCTTTTTTGATCCGTCAAAACTTGTGTCGCAGCAATTTGAAGTTGAGATGCTTCCTTCGAATTTCGTAATCGATCGTCAAGGGCGGCAGGTCTTTTCGAGCTTTGGCTCGAATGACTGGAGCACGCAGACAACGATGGATACGATTGAGGGACTTCTGCAGGAAACCGACCACGACCCGGCCCCAGAGAGATAAGTCGGCTCCGGGCCGCATCGTTTGTTTCCATCTCCATCCAAACGTCACTGAACGCGATCTCGAATAGGTTCACTTAGAAGCTTTCTGAGGGAAGCCAGCAGCCGCTTTGATACAGTTTTTGCTCAAGCTCATCTCGTAATGAGCCGAACAGGTTCCACTTGTCTAAAAGTGAGGCCAGACTTGAGTCGAGCAACTGCAACTCTCATTTTAATTTTCGTAACCTTAAGTCTAAACAAACGTGCTCAAGCGGCGGCCGCTGTGTCTCCGCAACCAGTGCTTTATCTACGGTGTTATGCGGAGCTAACGGGTCTGCGCGCGCCGACAACGGACCCACTGTATCTCCAAGTGAAATCGGGCGCACTTTCGGCGGCAGAGGCCTGCTTGCAACTCGTTAAACGAGCGCAGTTGAGCACAAATGGCGATATTGGTAATCACGCTGACACGGTTTCAATTGGTCTGCTTAACACTCTTCACGCCTTTCATCGCAGCTGGTTTGCACGAAGTGATATGATCAACGACGTTTCACAAGGCGACTCTTGGGCTACCTCCCCCGAAGTCTACGACACGGGTGAGCCCGCGCTCTATCTCACGCGCGCTCTTTTCAAACCCGGCGCAAATTTCAGAGAAGTCCTCACTCTCCCTAACACGCTCGAAGCCATTCGCGATAATTATAAAACAGCGCAAGTGGCGATAGCCGTCAACTTTAGCAACGCGGCCACGACCGTTGTTCCTGCAATCGGCGCCCCGATCGGAACACTTTACGGCATACGTGATACCAATGCCGTTTTGAACTTGAACGGACGCAATGATCTGCGCCAGAGCGTCGGCGGCGGAGCCATCGGAACTAAATCATATTTGATTTTAAACATGGGTCGTATACCGAACGAAGCAAGTGATGGTGGTCGCACCGTGGCTCGTCGTTATTCGAAAGATGTGATGTCAGACCTGCTCTGCCGTGAACTCCCAGTGATGCGCCCAAGCGATGCGATACAATTTGTAAACAGCTCGTCGTCGCTTCAATTCCGAAAGTCGAGCTCGTGCACTCAGTGCCACGGAACGATGGACAATCTTGCTGGTGTTACGCGCAACTTTCAGCTTGATCCGTTTCCTGCAACGATTGCAGCGAACGGAGTGTTTATGGGCGTCACCGGAAATGCGGTCACCACGGGCGTCGAAGCCGGACCGGTCGATTCTGATCCGTCATTTAAAAATCGACCCTCTAACGGCCATCTCTATTTTAGGACTTTCGACGGCACTTGGGTGAATCAATCTATTACGAGTGTTGCAAGTCTAGGATCGACGCTCGCGACCCTCGATGATCCGTACGTTTGCGCTGCAAAACGCTATTACCAGTTTATGACCGGAGTGACAGTGGTGATTGACGATATCGGATCACCCACTGCAACAGCACTCACGACCGAGCAGACTCGGCAACGGGATTTTGTAATCTCGCTAGGCAAAAAATTAAAGCAAGATCAAAGTCTTCCAAATTTAATATATCGAATTGTCGACAGCGATGCCTTTAAAACAATGACTTCACGGGCGGGCAACTGATATGAAAAAAGCACCCTCGGAATTATTGAGCCGTCGTCAACTTCTTTCATTTATGGGTATGACGACTGGGATGTATTTGGCCCGCAATCCCATGCTTTTTCTTTTGCAAAACGTCATCGATGGGATGATCAGCCGTGCAGTGGCAGCCGAAAGTGGCGGCACGACTCCGCGCAATTACGTTTTCCTTGGCTTGCCGGGTGGCCCCTCCCGCTGGCACTTTGATCAACTCTTAAAAGCCGATTCGAACTCCGCCTATGTCCCGAACGGTTCGGTCGCGACGGCAATTGCATCAAGCGGAAGAGCAAATTCTTACAGCTATCGGACCATCAGTCACGCAAGCGGAGGCAAGACTTTGGCCATTCCGCCACTCTGGTCGACGAATGTTCAAACTTCAACGGGCCCTCGTGCTGCGAGCCAACTTCTCTCCAATGCGCTCTTCATGCGGGGTTGTGATTTAAAGCAGGATGGTCACCCGACCAACTACGTGCGCCAAGTTCGCGCCAATGGGGGAGGCGCGAGCCTCTCCGGCCTTGTGGCCGATGGCTCACGCACTTCGATTCCAGCCGTCTCGAACTTACCGTTCGGCACCTACGGCTCTCTCATTGGGACTCCCGAGGTTCAATTGGCGTCTGCAAATCCAGTCTCAGAGTTGATGTCACCTTTTAACGGATTCAGCTCTGTTGGATTCCGCCAAAACGATGCGCAAAAACAAGCAGTCGACGTCGCTCTCCAGGCAATAAGTCAGTACTCACTCTCTAGCAATCCCGGTGCGGCTTCGTTATTTGCAACTCGCCGTAACGCCGAAAAACTCATCCGAACTCAGTTCGGTGATCTCAACGCTCAGTGGTCAACACTTTTCAACAAATACAATAATTCGATCGTTGCGACTGTACAGGATGCCTCAGGTGGCGGTTTATTCAATTCGCCAATCATCTCAAGCGGGCTTGGAGATTTTAATTTCTTCAACATTCAAGGCGCAAGCCAGTTGATCCAGTCAGGCGTTGACCTCCGATCGATCGTCAACAGTGCGACAAATATATCAACTCTAGCCACATCACTCGCACTCACGGAATACGTTTTAACAAATGGCATCTCTTCATCAGTTTCTGTTTGTAGCAATCCGTTTGATTTCAAACTTCCCGATGGGTCAAAGCTGACTCCAAATCATGATCAACACACCACTGGCGTTGCGGCGAACACGTATCAGAGTACGCTCTACTACCGGGGTTTATCGGCAGGTCTCTTAGAGCTGATCTCGGCACTTCAAGGCACGACGACGCCTTCTGGAAATCTATATGATGAAACGGTGATACACGTTGCTGGAGATTTCTGTCGCTCACCACGAAACGACGGCACCGGGATGGACCACGGCTTTAACGCCAATTGCGCGGCGGTTTTTTCTGGAGCGCTTCCTAATAAATTACAGTTGGTCGGAAATATTGCAACCAACAGCGGAGATCCAAACTACACGGGCACATGGGGCGTCGCGGGAAATCTGGATTATCTTTCGGGACGAACGATGAGTATCGGAAATATTGCATCGACAATCTCCGATTTGTTGAGAGTGAATTCGCCAACCCCGAACGATTCATCACTCTTCCCGACAAGCGGAAGCTATCAAACTGTTGATGAGGCGAAGAATGTTT
>JAYVND010000534.1:0-3920 GCA_043758635.1 Bdellovibrionales bacterium | reverse complement strand
GTTCAGCTCACACGACATCTTTCCTGAAACCGGGGGTTCTCGAATTGAAAAGAATCGAACTCGGAAGTGCAGAACGTGTGACTCTTGTGACTGATTTTGAAATGACGGGAGTTTACCTGGTGCACGTCGATGAAAACGTCCTCACTCGAGTACTTTCGAATGTTATCAATAATTCGTTCGATGCCCTAGTTGATGTTGGTGAAATTCGCGTTTCAATTCGGAAATATGGAGCTCGAATATGTATTGTTGTCGCCGATAACGGAAGCGGCATAGACGATGCCCTACTTAAAGATGTTGGTAAACAAGGTTTTACCACGAAGACAGTCGAGGGAAGGCATATTTCAGGGTACGGGCTTGGTGTTTACTCCGCAATTAAAAGCGTGGAGGCAATGGGTGGTACTTTTTCTTTGCAGTCCAAGTTGGGCGTCGGAACACAAGTAACGCTCCAGTTTCCGTTGGCAATCTAACAAGGTGGAGACCACACATATAACGTGATATATTATTATTTTTTCGATCTAAACATTGCGTTTTTATATCGGTCGCAACTTTGTAGATCGACGCTTCGCTATCTTCAGCTTACATCGAATTTTAGCTCGGGTTTAAAATGAAGTTAATCGTTTCTTCGATTGACTTACATCGTTCACCACTCTTCACTGATCGACTTCTCTGTACGGACCCGACTATTCTGTTTTGCGGACGGCTAGATCCATTCGGATGGAAGCTGTACTCTGTATTAACTGAGTTCTCCGATATCGCTTAGATTTCCGTCAGGCAGCGATCGATAGCACTCATTTTTAAATTCGAAACTCAAAGAATTTGTTTATAGAAAGGTTCGGGCAAACCGTCAGACTGAATCCCGTTAAGAAAATGGAAGCACGTAGACGGCCGGAGTTAATTTTTCGATACACATGCTAATTTAAACATTCACAGTTTACTTTGAACCAGTGAATGTTAGAGTCTAACCAAATCCCGTTCATAGAGAGGCCTTCACTGCTGCTACAACGTGATCCACTTGTTCCATCGACATATCGGGCCACATCGGGAGGCTGATCACCTCTGATGCAACTTTTTCGGCGATCGGCATGTGAAACTTGTCGCGGAGGTACGCATAAACCGGTTGATGATGAAGTGGTGATGGATAATGAATCGACGTTGGAGCTCCGTGCTCTTTCATCTTTGCGCCGAACGCATTGCGATCTTTGACCCGCACCGTGTACTGCGCCCAAACGCTGCCGCGATCGCTCATCACTTTCGGCACGATGCATTTTTCGCCAAGCATTTGAAGCGACTCTGTGTAGCGCGATGCAATTGCGTTGCGACGTTCAATCTCCCAGTCATAACGCTTCAACTTTTCGATCAAGATCGCGCACTGAAGGGTGTCGAGACGCCCATTGATCCCCATCATCGTATGGTGATAGCGGCTCTCCTGACCATGAACGCGAATCATTGCCATTTTTTTATTCAGCTCAGCATCATCAGTAAATACCGCCCCACCGTCGCCGTAGCAACCGAGTGGCTTTGCTGGGAAAAAACTCGTTGCGCTCACCGTTGTGAGACCACAACTTTTTTTGCTCTTATAAGCTGCACCAAAACTTTGTGCAGCATCCTCAACCACTGGCAGCTTATGTTTGATTGCGACCTGATTGATCGCATCATAATCGGCCGGCTGACCATAGAGTGAAACCGGCATGATAGCTTTGGTCTTAGGAGTGATCGCAGCCTCAATTTTTGACGGATCAATGTTGTATGTTGTCGCGTCGATATCCACAAACACCGGTTCCGCACCCACGAGCGAAATCACTTCTGCTGTCGCAAAGAATGAGAATGGTGTTGTGATGACTTCATCGCCCCGCCCCACGCCCAAAGCCATTAGCGCCATCATGAGAGCGTCAGTCCCCGATGCGGCAGTAAGGCAATGTTTGCTACCGATAAATGTTGCGAGCGCCTTTTCACACTCTTCTACCTCGGGCCCGAGAATGAACTGCCCGTGATTCAAAACCGTCTGAATTCGCTCGTTGATTTGTTTTTCGAGAGCTTTGTACTGCGGCTTGAGATCGAGGTATGGAACGTTGGCCATGGGGAACATCTCCTCAGAGAGTTTTGCGCTCATATCGCGCGAGTTTAGTGCCAGTTCAACACTAGGTTGCGCCATGGCAGAAAGCTTTGCTGGTTTCGCACCAGAATCATTGGAGCACACCTGGGCGCCAGACAAGAATGCCTCTAGATTCGCCTATTAGCAAATCAAGTCAACGATCTTTCAGAGTGAAAGCAGAGGTAAAAAGTTGAGCCGATACCCTAGGCAAAATCTCCGCTGATCGAGGTTTTGTTAGGCGGCTGATCGAGGTTTAGTTTTGCGGATTTTGAACCTGGAGTTCGCGAAAATTAGGTCACCAGTAAGAATTCTTGAACTCGCATGCGGAGTTCGGTCCTCCGTTCAGGCCAGTCGAACTTCTTATGCTCGAAAATCATTTACGACATGCTATTTCAAGGATCTCGCGTCGGATTCAAGATCGAGCTCACTCACGTCATTGGGATTCCGAGATCTGGGTCCGCTGCGGAGATGAATCGACGCAAGGTCATTAATGCGTAGGAATTTGGGAGTTCGTGACCTTGCCTGATGCTGCGTCTTTTGATGCGGAATCTTTCGTGGCACTTCTCGCTTCGCCACGATCATGCGCACCACCACCCGCACCGGTTGCGGCACCGGCGCTAGAGGAGCCACCATGTCCGGGAATCTTAGACAGATCAGTCGTGCCGTCGAGGAGAGACTGAAAATATCCAAGTGCATTGTCATTGCTCCAGTTCTCGATCCCGAGGACTTTGCGGATAAGTTTCCCGTCTTTATCGACCAAGAAACTCTCGGGCACTTTTTCGATTCCGAACTGTTTCATCGCCTCTTTGTTTTTATCCCATACGACCTCAAAGCCTGGCTTGGGTAAGCCAAAGGCCTTCAAGAAATTGGCGATGTCTTTTTTATCGTCGTCCGTCGAAACCGCGATGATCTGGAGTTTGTCGCCAAAATGATCGACGAGTTTAATCATCGAAGGAAACTCTTCGACGCATGGATTGCACCAAGAAGCCCAAAAATTGATGATCGTGATCTTACCTTCGTGTTCAGATAGTTTGAACGAAGTCCCATCGAGCTTTTCGAGCCTGAAATCAGGCACACCATTTTTTTCCATGCTGGTGAGCAAGGCATAGCCCGCTGGCGGGCGATTGACGATGAGTCCATTCACATTGGCTCGGTACCATAGGAAGACTGCCGAAAGTATCACTGCAGCGCCAATAGCGCCTTTCACATAAGCATTCATGTTCTTACGAATAACACTGTCGATGCTCAAATGCAAAAAGCCGAAGTCTAGGACTTCGGCTTTCATCACCCATAACTGCTTGAGCAGATGGATGCGCAAATTAAACTTCAATCCCTATTAAGCCGCAGGACTAAGAAGCCTTGGGCCAAACAAGCTTCAGGCCTACAAGTGCGCGCGAAGAACGCGGCGTGCAGCACCCTGAACTTTACGAGCTTTCGATTTCGAAGCCGCAACTGCTTTAGCGGTCGCTTTCTTCTGCTTCTGAGCCGCTTCGGTTTTAGCTGCTTCATCGATAACTGGAGCTGTGTAGTCTACAAATTCAATGTAAGCCACTTCAGCGTTGTCACCAGGACGATTGCCAATCTTAAGAATCCGAGTGTATCCGCCTTCACGATCTTTGAAACGTGGAGCGACTTCTTTCATAAGAGTCGAAACGGCTTCTTGATTCGGAAAACGAGCCAAAAGCAAGCGCTGCGCATGCAAGCTCTGTTTTTTCGCCATTGTGATAGCGGGCTCAACATGGCGACGAAGTTCTTTCGCTTTGGCCAAAGTAGTCTTGATGCGACCGTGTTTTACGAGCGAAATCACCAATCCGCGAAGCAACGCTTT
>JAYVND010000533.1:0-3941 GCA_043758635.1 Bdellovibrionales bacterium | reverse complement strand
AGGAAATTTATCTCTTGCTTGATGAGAATTGCAGCCGCTCACCTCTCCCAAATTATTTGCGGAATTGCTGGGGCGAAGTTCAATTCCAACGGACATTTAGGATTCAGGTTGATTTTAGTTGCAACTTGTCCTGCTCGAATCGTCGAGGGCAAGCGGCAGAATCAATGTGCGTATCGACTCGGAAACTGAAGTTGGACGAATTGCGGAAGTTAAATTATATTCGGCATTAAAAATTGGCTTACTCGCTAGCGTAAAAAACTGAAAGCTGGCTGCATTCGTTGAATTCATGACATTGCTCATTAAGGCTGAGATCAAAATAGGCAACTAAGCTTGCGGCCTGGGCGCCGTCGTTTTTGAGCGCGACCGTAAGTCCGCGAGTGTGAGCTTCGTTCGCAATCCTACGATTGAATGCAAGCTGATCTGTTGCAGACAATGGAAAACCGCTACTATTGGAATAGCCATCCATATTATCTGGCTCCACCCCGTCGCAGCCTTTTGTCACTGCCAAATCCAGTCTTTTAAGCATAATGTCGAGTACATTCTGAGAACGGATATCGAGCCAGTTCTCACCGGCCCAGCTTTTTAGCGGCTGTCCAATAGCTCGTGAATCAAAGGTGCCGTAATCTGGGCGCCAATTTTCGCTTGATCCAGCTGAAAAGTAGCAGATAACTTTTTTACCCGATGTCTTTAGCGCGCTGATTGTTCCGGTGGGGGCTTCAAATAGATCAATGTCATACACGCTGACTGTGTAGCTCGTATTGATGTTGCCATGCAGCTGCCACTGCCAGGTGGTTGCAACAGTCGGGATACCAGCTCCCGGCACTGATCGGCGCAATCGAAGCATCCAGTGTTGCAGAGGGCGCAAACCCAGCGACACTATTCGTCGATGACTTCGAGCAGCTGCAAGCAAGGATGATTAATATCACTAGAGTCGAAAATGTTCGAAAAAAATTCATCCACGCAACCTAACGGCTCGAGCGTAAAAAGTATCGAATTTGAAAATGGCCACCTGCAATTAATATAACCATGCAAGTGGAAAAACTCCAGATGTTGCGGTGTACGTGTGCAGAGCCGGGCCCCTTGAGCAGGGCCCACCGGAAAACAAATGAACCAATCAGATCGCGGCTGGGTTTGCCGCCATTCCGTTCCATGCGTTACTTGCATCCGACGCTAAAATACCAGCGGCCGTGTAGCTTGAAACTGTCGCTGAGGTATTCGCAAACGGGTTGAAGGTGAGCGCCGAGCAATTGCTAGACGAGACGGCCATGGGTGAAAGAGCAGAGCCAGATTCGGTTCCTTGAGTGCAAAGGCCAGCTGAGGTGGCAATAGCACCCGTACCACTTGCATCAAGTGCGGCAGTACCTGCTCCCGAGGCAGCAGTCTGCTCGAAATACATGTTGAAGTATTTTGTCGCGAAATCGGGAGTGGTTGACAGCGCGTAACGGAAGCCATTCGTACCGTCATTACCTACGACATTAAGCTTTAGTGTCGTCGCAGTTTTTTCGCCGTACGCGTCCATTCTGAACGTCCGAGAACTATGAATAAACAGTGCTTTTGTTCTCACGAATCGGGTCGTCGTATTTGCTCCAAGGTCGTAATGGATGAGCATACCACTGCCGGCGTCTCCCTCGAAAACTCCCGGCGAGTTCAATACGAAACCTTTGTTGATTGTTCCGTCTGGAGAAGATGAAAAAGCTAGATAGTAAGCGCGAGCGAAATTTGCTGGATTCGTACATCCAGATTGGCAAACCCAAACCTTCGCCTCGTAGGCATAGTTATACGAGACGCCG
The DNA here is from genome assembly GCA_043758635.1 of Bdellovibrionales bacterium. Taxonomy (GTDB): domain Bacteria; phylum Bdellovibrionota; class Bdellovibrionia; order Bdellovibrionales; family JAMPXM01; genus JAYVND01. The sequence continues at coordinate 2,151 of JAYVND010000533.1, read as the reverse complement.
CCGAATATCACGGTTGCGACGGGGCTGATCTCTGCGTGGACGGTAAAGCTTCCAAACACTTTGGTTTTTGAGCCAATGCCAGTAAGCCCAAGATCCTTTTCCATGTGACAGAAAAAGCCATTCACTTGGCCCATCACTCCGTCGTAATCATCACAGCGGACCTCTTTCGAGCGGTCGCTTCCGCGGTCGTTGAGTTTGCCCCGAGAGTCAGGCGACCCAAAGAGCATTTCAAAGAAGCCGTGACCTCCACGTCCATCGGCGTGGGCTTGATCAAAGGGAAGCCATGAAAAAATCGCAACTATCAGCATCAAGGTTATTTTCATTATAAATCTCCATTTAGAGAAACGTGCTACTTGTTGAAGATTGGAACCAAGTTCAAATAATTATCTCAAATCCCTACAGTTTAGATGGAGACTCTTGGGAAGAATGATGAACTCGCGCTTGAACCAGAGCCAGCGCAACCCGATATAACTCCGGTTGCCGCTACCACACCGACAAGTAAGAGAATCAAGACAAGAGATTTGCGTTTCATTTTCTGCTCCTATATCAAATAGTTAAAACCACTAAGCAAGACGGGTGTAGGGCGATTTGACTCCGCAAAACCAACAGAAAGCTTTGGATCGAGAACCCCGACGTAGATTTATCGGACTCGAGGAACTTGGACTTTAGTCCTTTCACGATTTCCAAACTGAGGAGGCTGACCATTCAGATTGATACGTTACGTTTCGTGTCAATCGACGTCTAGAGTGACTTCCGAATGCTTCTTATTTAAACCGAAATGACCGATGAATCGAGCCGATCACCGTTTGTTTTTTAGATCATTCGTTTTCTGGCCGGCCCCGCTGAAAGGCCGGGTTCTCCAGAGCCACGAATGGCCCACAGGAAAATAATTGCACGCACCCGAATGGTTTTCTAGCCGGCGGCGTGAGCGGAAAACTTTAAGAAAGTTGGCGCATAATATTTCATGACACTTGACCAATTGCGCGTTGGCTTTTCGGCGGATATAAACAAACTTCATCTCTGCGATAAGGCACTCAAGCCCAAAACAAATTTTGCGGCATCGCGCTCAATTGGGGATGCAGAAATCACGAACATCTCGTTTGGACCCTGATCTCTGCGTCCACGTTCGCTAAAAATAAAACCGTTTGATCTCAATCGCTTATTCGATCTGAGGGCTTCGAAAAGCATGGGACCGTTATCACTTTTATGAAGTTGCAAATCACAACAGCTCGAATCTCAGAATCTCATTCCTAGTTTGGCTGAGTATGTATCTGTCGAAAAACAGCGGACGTATTCCGCACCGATTACGACGAATCCTAGCTTAGCGTTGACGCCGACCAAGAGCTCTGCGCTGCTATCTGAGACAGCTCCCGATTGCGATGAGGTATCAGAGAACAGCACTCCGGTGGTTGAACCGGCCATTGCAAGGCTACCTCTTTCAAAAGCGATTCCGTACCCGACGTATGGCTCAATCAGCTTAAACGGAATTTTAGGACTCACGAGCAGATGATAACCCGAGACTTGTCCTTTGTAGCTCACAGTAGTCTTCACTGGCTGGAAGGCGGTAGAGGCATTGTTGATTGTATTTGCAAAAGAGTACTGCGAGTCAGTGACGAAGCCGCGAACAGCAATGTTTAGCGGGATATTTCGCAAAAAAACTTCTGTTATTGTCCACTTGATCGCGCCCCCTAATTGTTGAGCACGGACGCCGTCTGAGTTTTCCGGTGGCAGCAGTGAAAACTCACCGGTAATTCCAAATGGAACACTCACAGCTCCAAGGATGCTCGCATGGGGGAGCTGTTTCGTATTTGCGCCAGGGGAAGAAGACTCCACCACCGAGTTCGTGCTCGGCGAGTTCGTGAGGCCGGCACCTATCGCGAGCTCAAAACCGAATACGCTCCCAAAGCTCGAAGGGGGCATGAGGTCATTGAGATTGTCATTGGCAGAAAATTCCCGGGCAACGTTTTTAAGATCACTTTGGGAGAGGTTATTGAAATTTGGAGCTCCGGCAAGAGCGATTGAGGTTGGTAGATTCAAAATTGCTAGAACGGTCGCGGCCAGGAAACTAAATCGATTCATATGTTTCTCAACTCCTTTTGGTCGCGATGTATTCTGCTATCGAATGCTTGTGACGAGAGTCCTTGCTACAGC
>JAYVND010000532.1:0-3948 GCA_043758635.1 Bdellovibrionales bacterium | reverse complement strand
GCTCAACCGACACCAACAGCTGGGGAAAATGAATCGGTTTGACAATGAAATCATACGCACCGGCTTCGATTGCGGTGACCGCAATTTCGGCAGACTTGGTTGCGGTCGCAAGTATGATCGGAATTTGTAACCCTAACTTTTTGAACTGGGCGACAAATTCGAGACCCGTCATGCTCGGGAGCATGAGGTCGGTGATGATCACGTCGAATCCGACATTTCCTTCGGCCATTCCTTTTTGGAGCGCTGTCAACGCGTGGGCGGCATCCGTGAATTTCGTGAGATGGAATCCTCGCGGACGAAAGAAACCCTCGATCATGTCTTGAATATCAAGGTCATCTTCAATTAATAAAATTCTGTGTCCCATTTGGCCTCCATCTTCACGTCACTTGTGGCATAAATACGCTGCCGTCCTATTCTGACTATCATCCGTTCGAAATTTCCCCCAATTGAAACAGGGTTTGTGTCGCGATCATCGCCATTTCTGCAAATTATGTGCAGAAAGTTTCAAGCTTCTTGAAGTGCAATCATCTAGTTTGATGCCCCTTACCCGATCAAAAAGGCATCTAAAATGATTCAATCAATGATTCAATCAATGATTCAGTCCATAATTCAGTTTCAGAATTTCAAATTCATTACCCTGGCATCTACATTGACGGCGACCGTCCTCGTAGGATCACTCGCTTTGGTAGGATCTCCAGCAAAGGCATCGACTGGTCTTTATCTCGAACCAGGCATCACCTACACGACGTCGAATGATAAAGTGAATTGGCCATCACCTTTCGACAACTCAACCGGTCACATCGATGGCTTGGGAATTATGGGGCGAGCTGGGCTTCACTTAGGTGACACACTTTTCGTAGCTGTCGATGGTAGATACTCGATGCCAAAATTTACAGATTCGGCAGTGAGTTACGATGCTCAATCGTCAGCTTATCAATGGGGTCCGGTTGCAGGCGTTCAAATGCCGTTCTTGGGCTTAAGGATTTGGGGTGGCTATGTTGTGGATGCACAATTAGATCCTGGAGTTTCCGGAAATTACGATGTGCGATTTAAAAATGGCAGAGGCCTTCTCGTTGGCGCAGGCTTCCATATTTCAGCGCTCAGTCTCAACGTTGAATATCAGAAGCTGTCGTATGGGACGACAGAATTTCAAAAGGCTTTCGCGAATTTTGATCACAACACGAGCTACAAATTGGATGCTGATCAAGTGACCGCCAGCGTGACTTTTCCTTTCAGTCTTTGAGCCTAGATCAAAGGTTGCGATCAAAGGTTCGATCCTTTGTTGACTTGCCGCTTTCACTCAATTTGAGGAATGAACCAGTGAACCAATGAATGGAAACTCTTTAAGTTCCCATTCACTGAAACTTATTTTATTTTTCCTTCGCTGGTTTGCCGGCAGATGCTTTTGCATCGCCTGCCGTTGGTGCGGCAAAAAGTCCAGCAAACTGTTCAGCAAGAGTCCCCATCGACTTCACGTCCGCAGCGCCGAGTGACACGATCGAACCATTGGGTTGAGGACGCGTGCCTGGTGCTGAAATTGGCACCCCACTTGAAGCGTCGCTCATTCCTTCTGCGTCTTTGATTGAAAGAGTCATTCGCCGATCTAGTGGTTGAATCTCTTTAATGAGCACGTCGATGCGCTCGCCTTCTTTGACCACTTCATCGGCGCGCAAAACACGTTTTGTATGGCTCATTTCCGAAAGTGGAACAAGGCCCTCAATTCCAGAAGCAACTTCAACAAACGCGCCAAACTTCATCAAGCGAGTCACGCGACCCGGAACGATTTCGCCTTCCATTAAATGCATGGGAAATTTCGACCACGGCTCTGATTCAGCTTGTTTCATTGAAAGCGAGATCTGCAGGCGCTGAGCGCCTTCTTCGATCTTAATTACTTTCACACTCACTTCTTGCCCGACACTCACTACGTCCGCGGGATTCTCAACCCGCGACCATGCGAGTTCTGAAATATGGCAAAGCCCTTCGAGGCCCGGACCAACTTCGACAAACGCACCGTATTTTTCAACTCGAGTGATAATGCCCTTCATGACATCACCCGATTTGTGATCCTCCTGGAACGTTGCAACCGTTTGCTCTTTTTGTCCGTCGAGTAACTTGCGACGCGAGACCACAACATTGCGGCCCTTTTCTGAAAATTGCGTTATTAAAAAATCGAACTTTTTGCCTACGTAAGAGGCAGAGTCCTCGATGCGACGAGAGTCCATTTGGCTAATCGGACAGAAGGCCATTTTGCCCATCAGCTGCACGCGGAACCCACCGTTGCAAATCTCGATAACTTTGCCTTCGACTGGCAACATCATGTCGTGAGCATCTTCAAGATCCTCCGCCATATTTTTTGCCGTCGGCTTAGGCGAGAGAATCACTTGGTTGTTGCGAGTTGCAACAACGAAAAGGTCTAAGAAATCACCAATCTTATAAGCAAATGCGCCCTCGGCATTAAGTAAATCAGATTTCATGACCATGCCATCATCCATTGAGCCCGTAGAAACGAAGACCTCTTCCTTCCCAATCGTGAGAATTTCTCCGCGGACTTTGTCGCCAACTTGAACATTGCGGCTCAACCCGTTCATAGAATCTTCGAACATCTGGGCAAAATCCGATTCTTCACTGTCTTTTTCGTCGTCAAAAATATCGCGCATGTCTTTGCCTTTAAGTCTTTCAGTAGTGTCTAGACGATCTTAGGAATTCTCATTTCAGAGTGCTCTTTGAGGCGCAAGTTTAGCTCGAAAGTAGGCTCGCGAGTATTAGTTTTTAAATTTCATCGCAATTCTAAACCTGCCGCTCACGAGCCCGATGCCCAGGAGTGCCTTCGGATTGATTGCTAGACTGGGTGCGGCGCAACTGTTGGCGTTAAGTGCATATTCTGAACATGAGTTCTCCAAGTGTATGTTCAACAGCAGTGCGAAACTTACAGCTAAGTTAGCGGGTTGAGGGAAAGAGGCGAATTACGATTCGAAACTCATGAAAAGACCGTCAACGTTAGCTAAATTTTATCAACTCGTCAGCATCAACTCGTCACCCTTAATGAGGACGCAATGGAAAATCGATCAACTGAGTCGGTTGCTCAAAGTCAAAATGGCCAGTCAATCCCGCAGGAAAAAAGCCAAGATTCAGTTCGGAAATCGGGTCAGAAATCGGTTCAGAAATCGGGTCAGGAATTAAGGTTGCCTGTCGAACGATCTGCCACAGTCTCGCAATCCGCGCAAACGTCGGATTTTCCCGGGAGCTCCGCGCGCGGCTCTTCTGCAACAGCAGGTAAACTAAATGAAAAGGCTCCCCCGCCCCATGAGAAAAATTTGCGCTCGCCGCTCGCACCCGAAAAGATAAATGAAACAATTGAGGACGCGCCAGCGCCCGGCGAAGAATCCATCCCCTGAACTAGGTTCATGGACGATTTGCCCGGACGATTTACATTACCGAGACTGCTAAATGAGGTGAAAGACATTTCGAGGCTCTTTCAGTCAATTGTTTCCTTTTAAAGCATTGGAGGAGCGATCGAAGGAGCTCCTTGAATCAAATACCACCCTCAGGGAAAGAGTCCACCTCACTGAACAAGTTCGAGGACATCCGAAAGCTTTGCGATCAAATCTTTGCGAGTGACCGGCTTAGTGAGTGTGGTGTTGCACCCCGCGTGCAGACAATGCTCCAACTCTTCGCGCATTGCATGCGCCGTGAGCGCGATGATGGGCTGCTGAAAGCCGTTACGTCTCAGATGCGTCGTTGTTTCGTAACCGTCCATGCCCGGCATCTGAATGTCCATGAGTACGACATCCCATTCTCCACTCTCCACGTGAGCGATTGCCTCTGCTCCACCTGCTGCCAACTGAATGTGCGCCCCTGAAGGCCGCAGAAAACGCTCGATCAAAATCCGGTTGTCGAGAACGTCATCAACCACCAAAACTCTTTTGCCGACCACTGTTCCAGATTTTG
>JAYVND010000531.1:0-3955 GCA_043758635.1 Bdellovibrionales bacterium | reverse complement strand
CTTCAAATTGTGCTGGGTTCGGTTTGATAAAACACGATGGATCTCGTACTCAATCTTGGTGGACTCTCTCCAACCTCCTCGGCGTAAAGAACGACGCAAAGGTCGTGGCGGCCTCGCAACCTTCTCTGATGCAGGTTGGTCAAACTTTAATAATACAGGTCACAATGCAAAATACGGGAAACGTGCCTTGGAATCTCGCCAATGCATATGGACTCGCGATAAATGATCGAGAGAGCAAGAGCGAGTGGCAAATCAAGAATGAAAATATCGCGTCGCCCTCAACGAGAGTGATGCCGGGGCAAGTCTACCGTTTCGATCTCGAAGTTACCCTGCCTAACAAGCCCGGATCACAGACCTTACATCTGCAAATGGCACAAGATCATGTCAGTTTGTTTGGTGAGGTAGCGGTCGTTACAATTGATGTTCAGCCAAAACCGGTATTGCCTGGGCGGTGAATATCCAGGCCCGTTGCTTCACTCGACGAGTCCAGGTTGTTGAGGTGCTGGCTCGAGAATTTTTTGTTACGGACCGATGAGGGATCAGGCGAGTTTGAAACGCGCAGCTAAATACGAAATATCATTTGTATCATACTGAGGCGCTACCGAAACCACCGCGCGACGAGAGTCAGAAAAATGTTATGCTGACAATCCGGCACTTTTCTTTGCAGCGACCGATTCAATTGCATGGATCTTCAGCTCCCAAAATATAGGGACCAAACGTGATGGTTGAAAAGCGCTATTTCTTCATTATTGTTATTTCGTTTTTTATTCTGATTGCATTTCAGAATTGCGGACCTATGGCTGCACATTTGGGCGATGCATCGATGAGTAGTGCCGGTGCTGAGCTCCCTGCAGCTGCCACTAGCGGCGAGCAGGAGCTGCCCTTTGGCGCGACAGATCAGTCGGGCCCCCAAAGCTCGTGGGAACCAGCGCGCGCTCCTTTGGCAACTCCAGGCACATTTGTTTTAGGGAAAATTGAGTGCAACATTAACTCTTTCAAACGCGAGATGTTGTTTAAGGTGCTCCTTCCTTTTAATTATCAACCTCAAAAATTTCGCTACCCGCTAGTCGTCGCGCTCGTGAGTCGCGCTCTGGGCAGCAGTACCGAGCAAACTATTTTCGAATCAGAAGTTAACTCGGTCTGGAATGCGGGCCCGATTCGACAGCTTTTCCCAGCTGTGATTATTGTTCCGCAAATAATGTGGGTCGGCGATGACTGGGGGCAGTCATATCCAGTTTCATCGGACTCTGGTTTCTGTGGCCGGCTTTTAGCTCACACGATCGCCGAAAGCTACGCGGTGGACACCCAGCGAATCTATATTAGTGGGGGCGCTGAAGGCGGCTCTGGGACTTGGGACTGGCTCTCGCGAGAGCCTAACTTTTTTGCTGCTGGAATAGCTCAAGGTGGCACTGTCAGCTCACCACAGTTTGCGAGCGCGCTGCTGCATACTCCGATTTTGGCCTACTACCCCGTTGGCTCGGGGCACGAAGATAAAGTGATGTCTTTGATTTCATCGATCCATAGTTTGGGAGGCGATCAAGTGAAATTCGTTGAAAATCAAATTGGCGACGCGGTCGGGCCCTTTGGTCCGTGGAATATCAATCTCATGCGGCCCGGAACTATAAATTGGCTCTTTTCCCAACGACGAAAATAAGCGCCGAACCGCTCAGAAGCTATCGCCGGGATACTAGATTTAAGATCCTAAAGTCTCGCCTCACGCCACGATAGCCGCCGCGATGACGCCTACTGGACGTCGACGGCCGGGTCAACAACGGTGAATGTAGATGCTCCGTGAGCGGTGCCCCATACAACTGAATCCGTGAAGCCAGTCCCAACAAGTGCAAACGGAAAACTATCAACCGCGTTCGTGGTCGGGATTGCGATTCCCGCAGTGCAGCCTGTTCCGGCTGAGCTTGTGTTTGTGTAACAACGAGTATTGGGCACTTCGTGCCATTTTGAAGGATTCGATAAATCAGAAGTTCCGGTTGCAGCGCCAGATAACCCGTTGGACGAGGCCCAAAACCGCGCCTTCAGGCCGCTTGCGAGGCTCCCTGTCGCAGTACTAATTTGACCACCGTACCCACCCATCACGGCGCCATTGTAAACTTCTGCTTGAGCTGCGGACACCGACGTAAGGCCCGTCACTTCTTGCCCGGCGGTCGTCACTTTCGCGTAGATGCGCTGATGTCTGCCGAAACCACCCGAGTTGCCATCGACAGTGTCATTATAACGATCGGCACGTAGCTCGTAGTTCAGATCGCCAGTCGCATAATCAAGTGAAGCGGCAAAGCCGCCTGATTTATTATTCGCGGGTACAGCATCAGTTTCCATAAATTCAACTTTTGTTGCGCTCACATTTGTAGCCAACTGGAATCCACCTACCGATGGAATGTTCATTGAAATTCCCCTCGCATAATAGGAATTGAAAGCGGCCGGTGAAGAACCAGTTGCAGTAATGTTCATCGACATTCCCCCACCACCCATGTGGCTCATCTGTAGGGCACTCCAGCATGTCGAGTCGACGGTGACAGTGAATGTATGAGGGCTTCCGTCAAAGACTAGGCCCGCGTGTTCGAGCATGCACGAAATTGATTTCACTTGCGCAAATGCACCCTGAATGGATTCTTCGTCTTCGGTGTTAAATGCGAGTTTGCAGTAAATAAATTTGCCTGGGTAATCTGGATCTGACTGAGAAACAGCGACTCCCGATCGCAGCGGTTGCGCATTGACGCTGCAATCTTGAGTGATGTCTGCTGAACGGGCCCGATTAGGACCGACAAATGAGGATGACACACTGGCAGCCCCCATCGACGATCCGACCACCGCAACTGCAGCCGAAACTGCTGCCATCGCTGTTGAGGGCTTGTCCGCTGAAATAGAAGAACTCGCTCCAGATCCCCCGCCACTCGAACAGCTCGAAGTGACGACTGCGAATGCACAAGCAGGTAAAAAAACAAATAAAGCAGATGGAAGGTATTTCATGATTGCCTAACTCCTGAAGTCGGATTTCGAGTTTGTCTTAAACTAAGAACAAGGCAAGTTTGACATGGAATAAATTCGTGAGCCACATATCTGTTATTTTGTTTATAAAACCGATCTACGGACATTGTAGGCTCGGCTGCAATACAAACGATAGACGAAGGTCTGTCTAGGACCGCGTTTATTTTCTGATGGTGCCAACCCTACCTACAGCATCTCGAGGGACTTATAGTTTCTCAGCCATTGAGAGAATGTTCGAAAGAGAAATACCATTGTTTGGAAGTTTCCCGTCGGGCGTTCCATTGTCGACCGCTTTCGGAAGAAATTGAGAAAGTTTCTCCTGAAGAGTATCGGGGGTTAATCCGAACTTCGAAGCGAGGGCCGCAAGCTTTTCGGCACCAAACACTTTCCCGATCTGCTCGGTTGAAATAGGCTGATTCGCGCCTGCTCCAATCCAACTCTCCATGATCCCAGAAATACCATTCCGCTCAAAGCTTTTTACAAGGCCACTCACCCCGCCGACCTGCTCTAAGAGCGCCGAAGCTATTTGTGTAAAGTTGCTACCTGTTGCTTGCGATGAACTTGTTTCCATAGAATTCCTGTCGTCAAAATTTGTACCGCGGCCCAAAACTCAAGCCCAAATAAGTGGTAAAGTCATGCATGATTTATGTCGAACAGAAGTTTGCATTTTTAGTAATCTACTAGATTCCGAAAATAAGCGCTCTACATTGAGCCCGCGAATTCATCCAGACCTCCACCAAATTTTTAGTCCACTTTAGCAACTGCGCGAAGAATTGCGTCAACTAGAGCGTTGCGATCCACGGGCTTAGATACGTAGTCGTTGAAGCCTGCGATGAGGCAACGCTCTCTTTCAGTCTTCATGGCGTGCGCTGTAAATGCGAGAACTGGCTTTTTAGATCCCGAGGCTCTGATTTTGTGAAGCGCTTGATAACCGTCCATCACTGGCATTTGCAGA
>JAYVND010000530.1:0-3964 GCA_043758635.1 Bdellovibrionales bacterium | reverse complement strand
CTTTGCTCGGGCAGTTGCTGATATCAACTTTGTAGGTCATCTCTTCGCAGCTCGCGCCCGTGATGTTTTCGATCTTGGCGCATGAGTCGACGGCGAGCGCGATATACGGTTGAGTGAGGCATACCAAAACGGTCGCTGCAATGCTGGCAGCGGCGAGTGCAGGCGGACGATGTTTAAGATTCTGCCCAAACTCTCGAACAACACTTGCGGCGAATCGGTACGCCGTTGGTGGCAAAATATTAAGTGACTGTTTTGCATCTTGCAAATTCATGATGAGACCTTCCTCTTGAGTGCACAACGCTGTTTTAGAAATCTCACAACCCTCGGTTTTCTTAAGGCGGCCAATTTCGAAATCGCGCAAATTCATGTGTACTGATCTTGATTTTTTATCGTCGCGTTGTGACGGAGGGGAGTAAAGTCAAATTTCAAAACTGCTTAAGAAATGCACGATGGATTTTTTTGTCGCCATGTGGATCCGATTCCTTTGCGTGTTCAGTATGTTTTGCGCCTCCGTTCGAAGACTCTAGGTCCCTTGTTGGAAGGTCGTGATCGCCTGCGATGATAAGATCGTCATCGGAGTAGCCGGAGTAAATCGAAAGAATTGAAATTGTTTTGAGTTCCGAATCAAAATAAAAGCTCACGCGCCAGGTGCGGTACGCGATTTCGTGCATACCTTCGACAGCGGAGCTTGTCACACGCTTGCGCTGCGAATCCAAAGGATCAAAGCGCAACTGCGCCTGAATAAATCCACGCAATTGGGAGACGCCGTTTGCTTCAAGCCAATCCAACTGTCCTTCGGCCGAAGGAGAGAAGCGCAGTTGGTTGGCGCTTTCGTCTAATCCTTCAAGCCACCCCAAAGCAGCTTCGGGGTGCGAATCGGCGTAAGCTAAGTAGGGCTTGATATCATAAATTGGAGTCTGATCAAGGAGATCAAAGCCCCGCACGTAGATCTTGCGGCCTTCGATTTTTACCAACTCCACGCAACTCATGCCGATCGCATTGGGCCTGTAAGGCGCACGCGTTGCGAAGACGCCGCGTTTGATTTGCGGTCCGCGCGGCGGCAGCACCATTGGTTTCCAATTGGCGTTGTGATGGAACCGGTAAATGAGCCAGATACGATCAAAGCCATCGAGATCGGCGAGCCCTTGCTCAAGACTTTGCAGCTTCGGCAAAAACGGATGCAATTCGTCCGCCTCGCTGAAGTCTTCGACTTTCGGCCGTCGGATTGGAAAATTTGAATTGAGTTCGATCACGCCCTCGAGTGCACTTTGATCTTGGGTGGCCTGGCGCGGCGCCTCGTAGGGATGAATCGACTCGGAACGAAAGAATCCGATGGGCGTCAGCTCCCACTTGTCGGTAGTTCTGACTGCCGAGGATTCTGTCACATGACAGGCGTCAGCCGCATCACGAGCGTCCGTGCCATGACGAGCGTCAGCTGCGTCACGAGCCGATACAGCTTTTTGAAAACGAGAGTGAAGTGCGATCCCAAGCGAGATCCCCACGTTCAACGAGTTCTTTCGGCCCCGAAGTGGTATTTTCACGATGTGGTCGGCCTGTGCCAGGGCCTCGCGATCCACACCAAATCTCTCGTTACCAATAAGGATCGCACATTTCTCGGGCCACTTAAAATTGTCAAGTGACGTGGCCGTCGAAACAGTCTCCAGCGCAATGACGGTAAATCCGCGCAATTTAGCTTCGATCACAGCCATTGAAGTTTCGCGAACACTGCGCCAGGGAAGATGCTCAGCCGCCCCCATGCTTGTGCGCGCGGTCTTTTCATCGTCGGGAGTCGCGGTGTAGCCGGTCAGGACGACCTCTTGAAGATTGAAGCATTCAGCTGTGCGAAAGATTGCGCCGACGTTAAATGCCGAACGAATGTTATCGGCAATGACGATCACGGGTTCAGGCGGCGATGCTGGTTTTTCGAGATCTCCTTCAACCACTAAAAATTCGTCATCCCGCATTGCCTTGTTGTTAAGACGTTCGAATGCGACGAGGTAGCCCGCCAGGTGTCGGGCCGTCATCTTTTCGCTCAAGTGTTCAACGGTCGAAGTGAGCCGTTTGAGTTCTTCGCTCTGTGCTTGTTTTAAATTTTCGATTCGCCGGCAAAACTCTTTGAGCTCATCGCGCCCTCGAGCTTCTACTGAATACGGCCATTCGCGCTCGAGGCGATGACCGCATTCAAGCACAAAATTCAGCAGCTTCAGATCAGGCACAGAGAGTTTCAAACTCATTTCACTTTTTGCCCAGCTTGTGCGCCCTCATCTGGCGAAAGAATAAATAGATCCTTGCCACCAGCGCCAGCCGCAAGAACCATCCCCTCCGACATTCCAAATTTCATTTTACGAGGCTTTAAGTTTGCCGCGACAATGGTCAACCGTCCAATCAGGTCTTCGGCCCTGTAAGCCGATTTGATGCCCGCAATGATCTGGCGGTGTCCGAGCTTACCAAGGTCTACCGTCAATCGAAGTAGTTTATCCGCCTCTTTGATCTCTTCTGCCGCAATGATCTTTGCGATGCGCAAATCGACTTTGGCGAAGTCTTCAAATTCGATCTCGCTTGGCGCATCTGCAGACTCTGCAGATTTTTTCGACTTTCCGTTTGATGTCCCTTGTGCCGCGCCGTCGGGCTTTGCACTCGAAGCTTTGATCGCAGGTACGACTGGAGCGGGTGCCGTCACGGTCGACTTCTCAATCATTTTTTCGAAGGCGGCTTCTTCCACACGAGTTGCCAAGTGCACGTACTCGCCAACAGTCGTGTTTTCGAGCACTCGCTGCAAATCACTCCACACGTAAGGCTTTTCGCCCATGAGAGCTGCCACTTTGTCAGCGTAAGCTGGCAGAACCGGCGCCAAGTAAATTGCGAGCAACCGGAAGATGTTGAGGGTTGTCGTTAAGACTTCGCGAGTGGCTGCCTCATCAGTCTTGATCAAGTTCCAAGGTGCTTTGTCATCAAAATAGCGGTTGGTTTCGTCTGCGATCTCACGAATCTCAGTCAAAGCTTTGCTGTAATCGCGAGCCTCGAAGTGAGCCGCGATGCTTTCATCTTTTGCCTGTGCTGATCTCACAAGTTTCAAACCGTCTGCCGGAATTGTGCTCATTTTTCCGCCCAAGCGTTTGCCGAGCATCTGCGCTCCACGCGAGCCGAGATTGGTGATCTTACCGATCAAATCCGAATTCACCCGATTCACAAAATCTTGCACGTTCAGATCCAAATCTGAAACCGAGCCCGACAGCTTGCAAGCATAGTAGTAGCGCAAGTACATCGGATCCATGTGCTCAAGATAGGTTCGCGCAAAGATCGAAGTCCCTTTGGATTTCGACATTTTTTCGCCATTCACCGTCAAGTGACCGTGTACAAATACTTGCGAGGGCGTTCGAAAATTTGCGGCCTTCAACATCGCGGGCCAAAATAGGCAATGGAAGTAAGTGATATCTTTTCCGATGAAGTGATAAGCCTCGCCTTTGCCTTGGCGCCAGAATGAATCGAAATCCATTCCGAACTTTGCTTGATTTTGCGTCAGGTAAAGTTTTGAGGTCGAGATATAGCCAATCGGCGCATCAAGCCACACATAAAAGTATTTCCCTGGGAAGCCCGGAATTTCAAAACCAAAATAGGGTGCATCACGTGAGATGTCCCAATCACGAAGATCGCCGGTGAACCATTCGAGCAGCTTCGCTGCCACTTCTTTTTGATTGTGCTGCGGAACCCATTCCAGCAAGAATTCTCTAAAGTCGTTTAATTTAAAGAACACGTGCTCGCTCGCGCGTTGAACAGGGGTTGAGCGACAGAGAGCGCAATAAGGTGTTTTTAATTCTGACGGCGAGTACGTCGCGCCGCACTTGTCGCACGAATCACCGTATTGGTCAGCACTTGCGCAATTGGGACATGTGCCTTTGACAAAACGATCCGGCAAAAACATTTTGTCATGCTCGCAGAAGAGCTGCTGGATTTCGCCGACACG
>JAYVND010000529.1:0-3970 GCA_043758635.1 Bdellovibrionales bacterium | reverse complement strand
CCGTCTGGCAACTCAACGAAGTTATACTGCAAGTGATAGCAGTTTTTTGCTTGTTCAAATCCGAGCTTCTCTAGACTTTTAAACACTTGTTTAAAATGAAGCGCTTGTCGCATATCAACAACGTAAAGCGACTTCTCAATTTTCTCGTCTTGAAACTTGCGGCGAGCGAGCTCCATGTCTTTTGTCGCATAAAGACCGGTGCCATCGCTTTTGAGCATCATCATGAAACCCAGCCCGTCTGCACTCAAATCCATGCCCGTTGCACCTTCGGAGACAATGAGTTTGCCTTCTTCCAAAAGTTTGCGAGCAAGTTTAACCGAGTCGGAGTCGACGTCTGATTCCCAGTACCAACGATCGAAAGTCACCCCAGCCCATTCGTAAACTGACTTCATCAATTCAATAGACCACTGACGCGTCTCTTTCCACAGATCGTAAAATTCACCCTGCTTGTGCTCGAGTTCTTTTAGAATCTGCGTGAGCTGCTCCCGATTTTGTGCTTCACGGTCCGTCTTGAGCTCATCATCAAGTTTCAGATTGCCCCGAGTGTACATCTTTCCAAGCCACTCCCCTTTGCCAGTGGGAGGGAGAGGCTCGGTGTTGTGAAACTTCATGAACCAGAGGCATTTCGCAACATGAGTTCCGACATCTCCAGGAAATGTGGAGGTGACAATATCAAAGCCTGCGTACTTCAAAAGATTCACCATCGAAAAACCCAAACAAAGATTTCGCATGTGACCCACGTGCAACTCTTTGTGCGTGTTCGGCTGCGAGTATTCGATCATGGTTCGCTGAGTGTTTTGAGTCAGTTGCTCACGAAAGAGACGCCCGCTGGTGGCGTTCGCTAAAACTTTTGAACCCCACGCCTCCATCGAAATTGTGATGTTCAGGTAGGGCCCCATTGCCTCGATGGACTGAATGCCACTGAGTTTGAGATCTTCGTGAGAGAGATGCACTTTGAGTTTTTGCGCGATTTGCGGAGGTCCCGCGCGGAGAGCTTTAGCCAGCTGGAAACATCCAAATGCGAGATCACCTAGCTCGGGATTCGGCGGCTCACTGAGCGAGTCGTGAATTGAGAGTGCAGTGAACGGAGATTCAACCTGAATGCCATCGACTGCGCCTTCACTCAGAAGTTTTGAGATTGCTGATACGATTTGCTTCGCCACGCGCGAACGAACGGGATCGTGCAAAGTGTGGGTCTGGACGGCAGAAGCAATCGTGGTCGAGCTCATTTGATCTCCAATGACCGAACGGATGTAAGCAACTTGAAACTAAAAATTCAAACACCGCTCGAGATTTCTCAAAGTCTTCTGTTAAGTCTTCTTGAAAGGCCGAGGCGCGGCGGTTACCGACCCATTGACGGCGGCTTCGATCTCTCGCCGCTCCAGCGTAACGCAAACCGGGCACTCGCGTCAAAGCTTGCCGCTCGGTTCTGCCGGCCTCCTCTTCAGATTTTAAATAGAATCTTTTGGTTCCGAACCGGTCCTTGCTTACCGAGTCACGCTGAAATTAGAAACTCAACCGGCCGTCATCGCCATGATGGCCATGATCGCATCGACAAGCAGTATCACCACGCCAATGAGGCCGACCGACCAAACGAGAGTGCGGATAACGGTAATGCCCATTGCATAAACTGGAAGGTAAACTAAACGCGAGATGAAGTACATCCAGGCAGCGACCACGGTCATGCTATTTGAAACATCAGCGAAGCGAAGAGCAACGACAGCGGCCATGAACAAAGGAAAAGTTTCGAAAAAGTTAGCTTGCGCGCGAGAGAGCCGGCCCGGTGCTCCTTCGAGTGGTTTCCCAGAGCCTTCACGCGAACTGAGATTCCACGCCAGGCCGCGAACTTTGGTGCATGCCGCGGCGGCTGCCAAAATGTGCACGAGTCCGATGCATGCAGAGAGAACAAGAAGACGGATTTCGATAGTCATCAAGTGTCGCTTTCTGGGCAATGATGCGCGAGCTTTATAGCCCGCAGCGCCCGGAGCCAGCGTCAGTGGACCTCTTGTCCGACGTCAAGGTAAATTGATTTTGTGTCATCATTGTAACCGAAGTACTCGGCATAGCGACCCCAGTTGATCAACGTACTCACGATTCGATCGGCGTTCTCGTTCGGAATCCATTGATGAACCGACTTTGCGAGCTCTTCAACCGGGATACGAATGATCTCACTCTGACGAAGAAGCTCTGTGGTTTTCTGTACGATCGTCAACGTGCGGAACGCATCGTTCATCATGCGTTTGCGCGTGTTGACATCGGCCGTAGCAAAAATTTGTCCTTTGCGCGTCAGCACAACTTGCTGCTTTGGCGTGTCGAGCAAACCTAAAAGCTCACCGGCTTTTACCAAATATAAAGTCTGACCAAAGTCTTTTCCGATCTCGGTCGCCAAAACGAAAAGATCCACCGACCCGCCTTCGTCTTGAATCGATTCAATCACCCCTTCAAGTTCGATGATATGAACGTCCGGCAAGATTTCGGCAGCGGCCGTGCGCGGCTGATTGCCCGAGGGAGATGAAGTTTTCTCCGCATCGGGAATATACGTTTCGGTGATAGTGCGATGAATTTTTGTGACAAGGTCCATAAAGCGCGGAGAGTCCGTGTCACGTGGGTAAGGAAGATTATTTGCAAACTCCGCACGAATGCGCCCGGGATGTGAACCCATAATCAAGATTCGGTCCGCCATCAAAACGGCTTCTTGAATATTGTGAGTCACGACTAGCATCGAACGAGTTTTCGTTTTTTTGCTCAAGTAAATTCGCATGATCTCATCGCGCAAAGTATCGGCCGTCAAAACGTCGAGCGCAGAAAACGGCTCATCCAAAAACAAAATCGGGCGTTGCATGGCAAGTGCGCGGGCGACCCCCACACGCTGCTTCATGCCGCCCGACAACTCACGAGGATATGCTTCTTCAAAGCCTTCGAGTCCAACGATGTCGACTGCTTCGCGAACGCGGTCCTTCATTTCTTGCGGCGTTAGACTGAGGGGAGAGAGCGCGATTTCGATATTGCGCTTAACCGTTTCCCATGGAAAAAGCGCAAAGGACTGAAATACAAGTGCAACTTCGGAGTTGATGCCGTCAAGAATTTTATCGTTGGCAATCACTTCGCCGCCAGTCGCTTGATGGAGTCCGCACATCACGCGAAGACAAGTGGATTTACCAGAGCCCGATGGACCGAGGAGTGCCAGAACTTGGCCCTCTTCGAGGCTCACGTTGATATTCTCGAGAACTTTGAGTTGGCGTCCTGATTCGAGTTGAAAAACTCGCGAGACGTTTTTCAATTCCAACATCTTTTTTCCCATAGGTACCCCTCAATATATTAATCGCCCAAAACTTAAGCTCGTTCATCAATCTCTTGAAGCGATTGAGAGAGCTCACTTCCAAACAGTGCATCGCCAAAGGAGATGCAAAACAAATCAAAGATCTAAACGGTAGCGTGTTTGCACGAGTGTGTAGAGCCTTGCCCAGACCAAGCGATTCAAAACTACGACAACTAACACCATAACAAGCAGGCATGCCGCCAATTGGGCGAAATCGGCATGGGCGGCGGCTTGACTGATGTCGGCACCCAGCCCGCGAGCGACGAGTTCGTGCCCACGGTAGGTTAAGATCTCGGAGACAATACTCGCATTCCACGCGCCACCGGCTGCCGTGACCCAGCCCGTGACGAGGGATGGAAACACGCTCGGCAAAAAAAGATAACGCCATTTGTGCCACGTCGAGCATTTCATCAAATTCATCGCCAAGCGCAGCTCGGTCGGAATGCGGAGGGCTCCGGCGAGGACGTTAAAGAGCACGTACCACTGCACTCCTAGAAGCATCAAAAGCATCGAGCTGATCTGAAAATTGATATTGAGCACGACAAAAATTCCGAGCGCCAGCGGGTACAGCATTGGCGCGGGGAAAGAAGCGAAGAGCTGAATGATAGGCTGCGCGATTCGCATACGCTTTTGTGATTGCGTGACCCAAAT
>JAYVND010000528.1:0-3974 GCA_043758635.1 Bdellovibrionales bacterium | reverse complement strand
CCGAGCAAACGAAACATCGCGGTGTTCAGTGGAATGATCACGACTTCGTCCTGATCGCGAAAGCCGGTCGCGCCTTTTTCAGGTGCGATACCGATGATCTGAAAACTCACTTTATTGATTTTGATATTTTCGCCGATCGGATTCTGATCGCCGAAAAGCTGTCTCACGATGGTCATGCCGATGATTGCAACGCGCTGACGGCTCTGTACATCGTCATTGTTAAAAAAGTGACCGAGAGTGGGTGTCGAGTCATGGACTTCGGAATACGAAGGAGTCACACCTAGAACTTGCGTGCTCCAATTCTTATCCTGGTAAGTGACCTGAGCACGGCCTTGAACGGTCGGGACAACGGCTTTGACGGTGTGCACTTCGTTGAGGATTGTATTTGCATCTTCGGCGGTGAGCCGGGTGGTTGTGCCGGCCTCTTGCGCGACTCCCGCGAGTCGCAAGGAGCCGGGGCGAAGAATGAGAAGGTTCGAACCGAGCGACGAAAGTTGTTTTTCAATAGCGGAACGCGCGCCGCGACCTAGCGCGAGCATCGCGACAACGGCGGCAACACCGATCAAAATTCCGAGCATTGAAAGTGCCGTACGAATTTTATTTGCGGCAAGAGTCTTATAGCCTTGGATAAAATGTTCGAGCATTTCCTGCCAGAGTGCCGGGGCCGGAATCTTTGCATCTTCGGCTAACATCTGACCGATGGTTTCGTGACGAAGCTTTGAAGCCGAAAATTCTTCTTTGCGAGTGTCGGACTGTATCACGCCGTCTCGCATGCGAATTAGGCGACGAGCTTGTTCGCCAATTTCATCTTCGTGGGTGACGATGACGATCGTAATTCCTTGATCGTTGAGTTCGCGGAGCGCTCCCATAATCTCCCGCTCACTCTGCGAGTCAAGATTACCGGTCGGCTCATCGGCAAGAATCATCTTAGGGCGATTCACGAGTGATCGTGCAATAGCCACCCGTTGTTGCTGACCACCGGAAAGTTCGTTGGGTTTGTGTCCCGAGCGGGGTCCTAGTCCTACTTTTTCCATCAGCTCTTGCGGAAGATTGCCGACGTCTTTGTGTGAATAAAGCAGCGGAAGTGCAACGTTCTCAACTGCCGACATGCGAGGGAGTAAATTGAACTGTTGAAAAATGAAACCGATTTCGTCACGGCGTAGAACCGCGAGATCGTCTTCTGACATCCCGGCAATTTCTTGGCCGTTGAGCTGATATGAGCCTTCGGACGGAACGTCGAGAAGTCCCAAGATGTGGGTGAGGGTGGACTTGCCACTCCCCGATGGCCCCATAATCGCGACGAAATCTCCGTCTTCGATTTTGAGCGAAACTCCACGCAGCGCGTGGACAACGTTGTCGCCCATTGTGTACGTCTTCGTGATATTTTTAATTTCAATCATGAGACTGCGCTTTCGTTTCGTTCGTTAAATTCGTGGAGAGCGGCTGTCTTCATCAGTGGCCGGGCGGCGGACCGCCACCATACTTGCCTTTTCCGCGCGGAGGCATTGGCCCAAACGGATTCACCGCTGCGGAATCATTCGATCCGGCTTTTAGATTCCCAACAAGCACGGTGTCGCCTTGATTCAGCCCGGATACGATCTCCATATATTTTCCGTCGCTGATTCCAGTGGTGACAGGTTGCTCAACTGTCTTTCCATTTTGTGGGTCGGCAACGAGCACCGAGTTCTCAACGCCACTGCCGTGAAGTGCCGATGTAGGAAGTTTTAAAACGTTGGTTTTGCTTTGCGCGATAAACGAAATGTTCGCGGTCATGCCACTTCGCATGGACTCAGGAACATTATCGGCCAATACGTCGACGGTGTAAGTCGTCACGTTGCTCACCGTTTTCGCTTCGAAACTGATGCGTTCGACTTTCGACGGGATTTTCATTTTCGGATAAGCATCCAGCGTCACTTCGGCTCGTTGGCCCAAGTGAATCTGCGCGATATCAGTTTCATCGACGGAGGCGCGAGTCAGAAGGCGGTCCGACATCGCGAGAACCACGTCCGTGTTCGCGAAAGTTTGCCCTGCCTCGACTGATTTCAAGATGATGGTCCCAGCGATCGGAGCCATGATTGGAGTCGGCTGATAAAGTTCTTCCCACCTCGACACTTCTTCGGGACCTTTTGCACGAGCCGCGTCCAGTAACCCAGCCCGTTCGGTTGAGCTCATCCACGCAAGAATTTGGCCTTTATAAACCGTGTCGCCTTCTTGAACCAAAACGCGCTCGATTCGACCCGCGATCGGAGGCTTAATCTCAAGTCGATTTTCAGGTTGAACTGTGCCGGTAGCGAGAATAGTCACGCGCATGCTGCCGCGTTCGACTTTGATTGACGAATAAGTGATGGTTGGACCGGTGATCGCTTTTTTTCCTCCGAAGAAGAAGAATGCAGCACCGCCCGCGATCCCGATCAAAATAACCACGATCCAAATTTTGATTTTTTTAGCTCGAGGTTCAGTCGATTCAATTGGTGCAGACATCTCAAAGAACTCCCTTGCCCTGAGCTTGATACCAAGACGATTCCGCATTGATGCGGTCACGTTCACTCGATACGAAATTTTTCTCTCTGTCGATCAAACCATTCTCGATAATGTCCCAATCATCGAACGTGATGAGACCATTTTTGTATTTTGCGCGTGCGATCTCCGCACGAACATCGGCGGCCTCTTTGAACGCAGTTGCAACCTTGAAGCGCGATACGCCTTCGATGTAGGCTTGATAAGCCGTTTCGAGTTTCACGAGCAGGTAACGGGCAGTGCTCTGACGGGTATTTTCTGCTGAGTGATAGGCCGTCGTTGCGCTCCGCTGTTTGAAGTAAGTGCCGAAAGGACTGAACCAATCGATTTTTGCCTGAATGCCATAAAACGATGTGTTGTTGTCGAGCGGAATACCATCGTTGCCATTTTTTCCAAGGCCTGCTGTGAAGCTAAGAGCCGGGTAGAACGTTGCTCTGGCCACATCGATCGTCGCACGGGTGGTGTCGACATTTGCACTCGCGGATTCATAGTCAGGCGTATCGAGAGCCATGGCCTGAATGTCAGGAGCAGATTCAGGATCGCGAATCGGAACAGGTTCATCAATTTCGAATGAGGCGTGATCATCAATGCCCATAACTTTTGCAAGCTGCCTTTGAGCCAGCGCCGTGGCGTTTGCAGCTTGCAAATCATCGAAGCGCGCTTGTTCAAGATTGGCACCCGAAAGAAGAACCGAGCCCTTATTTTCGCCGCCACTCTCAAATCGCAGAGTGACGAGGCGTAAGTTTTCTTCTCGACGGTCAATGATGCTCTCGGTGAGTTTTTTAAATGCTTTGGCGTAGAGGAATCCTTCGTATGCGGTCACGAGTTCGGCGCTCACGGTCGCTCGAGTGGTCTTGAGTGCTGCCTTTGTCGAGCGGATTGTCGCTTCATTCTGCTTCAACGTGTAAACGGTTTTAAAACCGTTGAAGAAAGTTTCGGAAGCTTGAATCACAGCATTTGATCCGTCGGTATTGACACCTGCGGCGGTTGTGCGCCCCAAGTTATATTCAGTCTCAAATGCCGGAAGATAATCCATATATGTCGCTCGCAGAGTCTGCTCTGCAGATTTCACGTTGTCTGTTCCGGCGAGGAGATCTGCATTGTTTTGCTTAACAGTGTCTACGCAGCGTTGCCAGCTGTAATAATTTTCAGAATGATGAACTGCAGTTTCACCTGCAGAACTCGTTCGATTCATTCCACCCGCCGAAGAAACCCCGCCGTTGCCACTGGCTTTGTCTGCCATCGAATTTTTGTCGTGAGTTTGACCCTGCTTCTGACGCAGGTTTTTAGATGTTTTTGCAAAGACAGCACTGGGTGCCATTAGCGCAATTGCGAGAAGTAAATTCGCGAAGTGCCGGTGATTCGTTTGAATCATGTTCCGGGTCAATTTCATGTAGCTCCTCCAACTCCTAGATTAGATGCAAGTCTCCGAATCCGCTAAAGAATCCACTGACTGC
>JAYVND010000527.1:0-3975 GCA_043758635.1 Bdellovibrionales bacterium | reverse complement strand
GAGCTCTTCGGAGTCGGCTTGGTTTGATAAACTCGGAAAATTTTCTTTGGCCCATTTTACAAAAGAGGCAGGTCGACTGTGGGGCCGCAAAGCCGTGCAAATTTCAACTTTACGCAATCGCCAATTTGCTTTCAAGATTTTGCAAGTTTGCACGGCACGGGTGAGCGGACTCGAAATTAAATAGTCAGGGCGCGGCAGAAGTTGGCACAAGCCTTTGGCTTGTTTTTCCATTTTGCGAATTCCCGCAGGAGTCAATGGCCTTAAGTCATCGGCCGCTTGGGAGCCAAACTCCAAACGATATTCGTCTCGTTCCATCGCTATGGCATGACGAACTATCCACAACCGCACTAATTACCGCTCTCTTTTTGGCCATGATCGGTTCGCGATTCCGAGCGCAAATCGACACGTCCATCAGTTGCCCAGTTTCCCATCCGCGCTTTCGCAAGTTCCATCAAGCGAATGTGGGTGCCCATTGCATTGAGCGCATCCGACGAATGGGTATAGGCATCAATCATTGGTATGCTCATGCCGGTCCCACCGGTAGTCGTGATCGCAGAGGCTACGGATGTTGCCGTGATCGGCGAGGAGTTTAGCTCTCCATTTTCGCCAATCACCGAAGTTGCACTTACCGAAGGCGCCGCTTCGATCGCGACGGGCATACGCTGAATGTAACTTCCATCGGGCTGCATGTCCCAAGCCGAGCGTTGATCAGCAAGCATGATTTGCAGGATCTCCCAGAGCCGCTCGCGCATTGCCATTGGCGCAATTGGCGTGACCGCTTCAATTCGAGCCAAAAGATTTCGGTGCATCATATCGGCTGAGCCGATGTAGAACTCGCCTTCGAGAGCCGTCGTTGCGGCATTTCTAAAGTAGAACACTCGTGAATGTTCTAGAAAACGGCCCACGATTGAAATCACGCGGATCCGATCACTCAACCCCACCACGCGAGGACGAAGGCAGCAAAAACCGCGAACGATCAAGTCAATTTCGACGCCTGCCTGTGAAGCCTCATACAATGCGCGACCAATTGTGACTTCTTCGAAACTGTTGCATTTGATTATGATGTAGGCCGGTTTACCGGCTTTTGCATTTTCCATTTCGCGTTTAATCATCGCGAGAATCGCGTCTTTCAGATTGATAGGCGCGACTAAGAGTTTGCGGTAACTGCGCTTCAAACTTCGACCCGTCAAAAAATGGAAAAGCTCGACGGCATCTTCGGTGATGCTTGGTTGATGGAGCGTGCACGTGAAGTAGCCAATGTCGGTGTAAAGCTTTGCCGTCTGCTTGTGATAATTGCCAGTCGCCAGATGAACGTAACTATTGAGGGCTTCGCCCTCTTGACGAATCACAAGCGCGACCTTCGTGTGAGTCTTCAAACCCATCACGCCGTACACCACGTGTACTCCCGCGCTCTCAAGCTGGTGGGCCCAATGGATATTCCGCTCCTCGTCAAACCGTGCCTTGAGCTCGATCAATACCACGACTTGTTTTCCACGCTCTGCCGCGTGAATTAAGAGCGGCACGAACGGACTGTCGTCGCCCGTGCGATAGAGCGTCATCTTGATTGCTAGAACTTTTGGATCGTCCACCGCTTGACGAATGAATCGCTCGACACTCGCCGTGAAACTCTCGTACGGATGATGAACCATCAAGTCTCCCGCTCGAATCACGCTAAAAATATCATCGCCGGCTTCTTGAAGAGCGTGTGACACGAGCGGAGTCCATGGCGAAAACTTAAGCTTCGGTAAGTCGAGATCTGCGATGGGCTTTAGTTCGGTATAATCCATAATTGACGGAACTTCGAACACTCCCGCCTCGGTGAGCTCGAGTTCATCCATCAAAAAGCGCAACATCCACGGATCGGGATCAGGGCCGTGCTCAAGTCGGACCACCTCCGCAAATCGACGCTGCTTCAATTCTTCCGCAATCGTCTCGAGCAGATCATCGATGTCGTCTTCGTCACGTTCCACTTCGGCATTGCGCGTGATTCGGAATGCCATGATGTCGAGGACTTCCATATCGGGAAAGAGCAAGTTCATGTTGTGAGCGATCACTTCCATGAGTGAAAGAAAGCGGAACTCACCTTCGACTGGAGTTTCAGCGCGCACTTGAATCCACTGCGGAAGTATCTTAGGAACTTTGATTCGCGCAAAAAGCTTTTCTTCGCGCTCGGGATGACGAAGCGTCACGCCAAGAGATGTCGAGAGATTTGAGAGGAACGGAAAAGGCAAACCAGGATCCACCGCAAGCGGCGTGAGGATTGGGAATACACTCAAGCGGAAGTATTGCGTGATCACATCACGCTCTTTGTCGTTGAGGTCTTTCCAGCGGAGGAGACAAATGCCGTTCTCCCGCAGATCTTTCTCGACCATCATTTTAAAACAATCAGCTTGTATTGCCAGCATCGAGCGAACGCGCGTGCCTATCTCTGCGAGCTGCTGCAGCGGCAAAAGGCCGCCCGATTGGCGCTGCACTCCAGCCTCGACCTGCCGCCGGAGCCCACCGACCCGCTTCATGATAAACTCATCTAAATTACTAGTGAAAATTCCCAAAAACCGAACTCGCTCGAGAAGCGGCGTGCGTGTGTCCACCGCTTCGTGCAAAACGCGGGCGTTGAATTCAAGCCATTCAATCTCGCGATTCAAGAATTCTTGCGGAGCTTCTTCGGGAAAAGGAACTTCATTCTTCTTGGGTTTTCGAGGTTTGGCGCGCCTACGCCCTTCTTCACCTGAAGTCGACGACTTGTGTTTCTTTTTTCGCGGGACCTCATCCGCGTCGGAATCACTGCCGAGAGAGCCTGGAAGAGCACTCACATTCTTTACGTCGTCATTTATTTCGTCGTCTTGATTTTTGTTCGGCGAATTACGTCGGCTCATATCATCCCAATGTGTATCGAACACCAAAACGAAAACTGCTTCGGTGACAGACCTAGTCTAGAGAGCAAATGCTGGCTTATCAAGCTTTCGCCAAATATCAAAGGCGCAGTTGATCACACCGACGTGACTGTAAACTCGTGCACGGCTTCGTCAACACGATAAGGCATCCATTGTAATCAATTGCCGCAAAGCTCTGAACAAGAGTTGTAGACAATTGCTCGTGAATCTTGTCCACTTTCCCTATGAGCGCACCTGCAAGTTTTAATAGCTGGTGGGGCCGACACAATGTTGAACTTGGTAAAAATGAGTTTTGGCAGATCGGCCCTTTTCATCTTTGGATACAACATCTTCCGAATCAATGGCGACTCCACTGGACACAAACCGGGGGTTGGCTCGACGCGACCGTGCGAACGGGTCGCGGTATCCAAGAGGCGATCCCGTCACGCGCCCAACAGCGCACGTGCATGTTTGGAGAAGGGCGCGACGAGTTGACGTTTTCTCCCGCGCTTGCCGATCGCCCAGTGATCGCGCAACTTGCGACGCCGATTCGTGTGCTGCCTGGCGAGACGGTGCATCTCTACACAATTTCTCCTCTCTGGTTGAAAGCCGATGCCACGCTTCCCGCAAAAACCCTAATTGATGTTCCGCTTTATCGAATGTCAGACACTTGGTTTGGACCGATGTCGGTGATGGGTGAACTCTGCTATGCTTCACCGAGCCCGACGTTTTTGCAGCTTCGAGAAGTGCCCCTTCGCCTTCACTGTGTGATCACCGCAATTCAGGTGAAAAACTCCGGCACCGCTTCGCTACCGATTGAAAAGATTAACATTCCGATGCAGCGCCTCTCGCTTTTTTACTCGGCACGCACTGGCTTTTGGACAGACACGATTTCGCTCGAGACTCAAGGAGAAGAGGCCGAGATGGCTTCCATCCGCATTCATCAGCAACCTCCACCTGATGCAGCTCCCAGCCAATTCGTCGCCGGCCCTCGCGTGACGAATTCGCAACAAGGTGCGGCTGTGGTTCGAGCATTTAGTGCGCTCTTTCGAGACAGAGGTTAACGCATGCATCCTGTTTTATGGACCGACCTCACCACCAT
>JAYVND010000526.1:0-3985 GCA_043758635.1 Bdellovibrionales bacterium | reverse complement strand
TCATTCCGGCGGTTGTTGAACTGATCTCTACCTACGGTGTTTACTATGCGGATCAACGATGTGGTGGATTGCCAGTGAAGCATACGACAATTCCGGCAAACGCGGTTTCTAAACGAATTTACTTTGTCGGGCGAGCGATGGCCACTTCTGAAATTCTAGGCGCGATGTCGCCGGGTCTGAATCCCGCTTCAACGGGTACCCTGATTGGGAGCAATCATCTAACGAAGTATGTTTACTCATCCATCCCTGCTGTCTTCCATAGCGGGGGTACGAATTGCATCGCTGCCACGGTATTGCCTGTCGACGAGGTCGGTTATGCTATTTCACCAATGACATCGAAGACGATACATTTGACCTCGACCAATGCAATTTTCTACACCGACAACGCCTGCTCGACAGGTACGGGAGCGACGAATGCGACCGTTGTTCTCAATCAGGGAAGCTCCCAATCCAACGCAGTGTTTTATAAAATACCGAGTGGGATTACAAGCACCGTGAATTTCGGCGGAATGGATGAGTCGAATCTAATTGTGACACCTACGTCTACTTCTTACACTCCGTAAGATCAGCGAGTGCGGTCGAGTGCGAAAATTATGCCTGTGACCGCGTTTGCGATTCCTGCCTCCCGGTCTGTCATCCATTCTCGCCGCTGCTTGTGCGTTGCGAGCGCGGCGCACGGCTCCATAAAATTATCTTGCTCCTCGACTCCCAAACTTTCTATCCTTCGGGCTGATAACGCGAAGCGGGTGGCGCTCGTTCGATCGTATGCACCGCATGCAGACGATTGGGCGGCATGCAAAAGCTGAAAAACCGCAGGCATTCTGTGCCGGTGGTCGGCAGCGTTCATTAAGGGGACATCATGAGCAGTGCTGGCACTTTTGAACTGATCGGTAAACACGGCGACCACGAGCAAGTCGTTTATTGCCATAATAAAGATGTAGGTCTCAAAGCGATCATTGCCATTCATAACACCGCGCTCGGTCCCGCGCTCGGCGGCACGCGCATGTGGAACTATAAAAACGAAGAAGAAGCGCTCATTGATGTTCTTCGCCTTTCAAAAGGCATGTCCTATAAAGCTTCGTGCGCCGGATTGAACCTCGGTGGCGGAAAAGCAGTCATCATTGGCGATCCGAAAACTCAAAAAACCGAAGGCCTGTTTCGCGCCTTTGGCCGCTTCGTAAACTCGCTCAACGGCCGCTACATCACGGCCGAAGATGTCGGCACAACGGTTCGCGAAATGGAATTCATCTTTATGGAAACGGCTTGGGTAACGGGGATCCCAAAAGCTTACGGCGGATCAGGAGATCCAAGCCCCTACACGGCGCACGGCGTTTTGATGGCAATCAAAGCTTCTGCAAAAGAGAAGCTGGGTGCGGATTCTTTGAAGGGCGTACGCATTGCAGTGCAGGGACTTGGAAACGTTGGCTCGCATTTGGTGGATTATCTCGTCAAAGAGCAGGCAGTTTTGACGATCACGGATATTGATTCAGATCGCTTAAAGAAAATTGCTTCAAAAGTTGGCGCGATGGCCGTGAGTCCCGACGAAATTATTAGCACCGAAGCAGATATTTTCGCACCTTGCGCATTGGGTGCGGTGATCAATGATCAATCGATTCATAAATTAAAGTCCAAGATCGTTTGCGGAGGAGCGAACAATCAGCTCGCTGAAGCTCGCCACGGCGACATGCTTCGAGAGATGGATATTCTCTATGCTCCAGACTATGTGGCGAACGCTGGCGGCTTGATGAACGTGTTCGTTGAGCTGGAAGGTTACTCGCCCGAGCGCGCGCTCGATAAAACAGTTCAAGTGTACGACAACTTGATGCAGGTTTTCGCGATTGCGAAGCGCGACGGCATTAGCACGCACGTCGCCGCCGATCGCCTTGCTGAGGAGCGGATCAATATGGTTGGAAAACTGAAGCAGCAGCATCAGGGTCCAAGCATGCGCCAGTTTGCGACGCTGAAAGAGATGAAAAACCGCTAGTTTCTCAATGGAGTCGCCTGGCGATCCTTTACAGGTGGCTTCGCGTCGCACGCGACAATTCCCCTCCAAGTAACGTTGACAAGCTGGACCTGCCACGCGAACATCGGGCTGAAATGCCTCGTGTTTTATCGGCTTTTATCTAAGGACTACGCGTGAATACACCGACTGACAACGCCATGAACCCAACATTGAGCAACGATCGAAAGTTAGATCAGAATCACGAGCTTCGCCAAGCACTCGGCAATGGTGGCTTTGGTGAGTTTGTCGAAAACAACGCTCCAGTTATGGGTGCCTTGTTTGCGATCATCGTTGCCGCGGCATTGATTTACGAGGGCGTCCAGTTTATGCACAAGCGCCATGAATTGTCGGCAGCAACGGCCTACTACCCAGTTGAAGCCCAATTCTCAAAGATTAAAGAAGGCTTCGACCAAGCGAAAATGCAGAACTTCATGCCGACCGCAAAAGCCAAGGCTGGCGGAGCACCGGCGACTGGCGACATCGAAAAAGATTACGGCGCAGTTTTGCCGGGTCTCGAAAAAATTGCGACCGAAAATGCTGGGACAACTGCTGGCGCACAGGCCGCAATGGTTTTGGCCGACACGTTCATCAATTACAAGCAGCCCGAAAAAGCGGTTGATTACGCAAAAGGTGCTGCGGAAAAATTGAGTTCACGCAACACGCTGGCGCCTCTGGCGCGCGTTTTGTGGGGCACCGCACTCGCGCAAAAAGGTGACTGCGCCGCGGCCGTGACAGTTTGGCAACCGATTCTTGATAACAAGTCATCGGCGTTTTTATCATCGGATGTGGCGCTGCGTTCTGGTCTTTGCTTTGAGAAAATGAATCAAAACGATAAGGCGGCAGAGATGTATCACCGCGTGGTGGCTGTTGCTGAACAGAGCACAAACGGGCAGACTGCAAAGACATATCTTCGCGCGCTTGATCTGAAGACGCCAGCAGCACCCGTTGCCGCTGCGCCGGCAGATGCGGCAAAAGGCGGAAAATAAGATGTCGGCAGTTCTGAAAATTGCCTGCTGGATCGAGCGGAAAAGCGTCACTTGCGCAGGAGTAAAAATGGATCGTGCCATAGCGAATCGCGCGCTTAGAAGACTTCTTGCCCTCGGCGTGCTCTCATTTGTTGGCCCGTTTGCATTTGCTGGGCTAGTCGCGACCGTGGGCTGCGCATCTTTTTCGAAGGTGGTCACGCCGCACGCGAGTCAGCAGCGCGAATTTGTGATCGAGCGCAAATGGACTCGCGCAACGCCTGAGCACAATTATTTTGGATACCACCGCATGCACCGCATGTCGCCAATCGTGTTGGATAAGATTATCATTCAAGGCAACGCGATTGACGGGATCAGTGCTTACGACCGCTCGAGCGGAAACGAAAAATGGCGCTTGACGATCAAAGGTGGCGTTGAGGGCGGCGCGCAGGTTGTGAAAGACAATCTCTTTTTCGGTGCGAGCGACGGAAACCTCTACTGCGTTCACGTGAGTGACGGCAGCGTGGTCTGGACCTTCCCTTTGAAATCTGAAACACTCGCCCCACCTACGGTCGAAGACGGGGTTGTGTACGTTGAGAACGGAGCTGATGTCGTCTACGCGGTCGATGCTGCAACCGGTAAACAAATTTGGCTCTACAATCGCCAGACGACCGGCAATTTCTCGATTCGCGCTACGACTCGACCAGTTGTGACCGCCGAGAATGTTTTTGTCGGTTTCACAGATGGCTATGTCGTCGCACTCAAACGTCGGGATGGGGCTTTGAACTGGGAGCGGAAGCTGGGCCGCGCGGCACGTTTCAAAGATGTCGATGGCACGCCGGTGCTTGATGGCGGGCAGATGTTCGTTTCAAGTTTTGACGGGACGCTCTACTCACTCAAACCGGATTCAGGTGAGGTGAATTGGTCAGTGGATAGTGGCGGGTACGTGCCGGTTACGGTGGGTCCAGATCGTTATTCAGACCTCCTTTTCTATGCGACAGCAGGTGGAAAAATTTTGGTG
>JAYVND010000525.1:0-3992 GCA_043758635.1 Bdellovibrionales bacterium | reverse complement strand
TCCCGCTCGCGTTGACGTCCAGCTTAAATCCAAGGGATCTAAAGAAATCGTCATCAATGTCAGAGAAAAACGAAATCTCATTCAATCGACTTCGGCAGGGTCACAGGTCGATATAGATAAAGAGCGAATTTCGACACTCCCCGGAGGAGAGGCTACCTCGTTACCTAAGTTGATTTCAACCACAACTCCTGGCGTCGTAGCTGGTCCTTTCGGGCAACTTTTCATTCGCGGAAACCACGCCAATATTCAGTACCAGATCGACGGCGTACAACTTCCAGAATCTACATCAGGTAGCTTCGGCGAAGCATTCAGTCCGCGAAATATCGATCATATGGAGGTGATCACGGGCGGAATTTCAGCGGAATACGGGGAACGAACGGCCGCGGTGGTGAACGTCATCACTAAGAGCGGGCCTGAAACTCCAACCGGGCTTGCCGAAATTAAATATGGCAGCTACGACTCGTTCTCGCCTTCACTCAACTTTGGAGGCTCGGATAAGACGGGTCGCTTCCGTTACTTTTTGACCGGAAGCTATTTCCAAACGGGCCGCGGTCTCGACACGCCCGATCCTAAAAGCGAAGACAATCAGAAGCGTGGAGGGGAGTCGCTTGTACACGATCGAGCCATAGGAAATGACGAGTTCGTAAGGTTAGATTACCTACTTGATGACGAGAATAAATTCTCACTCAATCTTTTTAATTCGGGCAAAGATTATCAGATCCCCAACTATCCAAGTTCATTTAAATCTCAGGATCCATTTTTTCAGCCAGGTTATACCGATCAGTTCGGGAACCAAAATGGCGACCCAACGAAGCCGACGTTTAAATGGACGCCTTCGAACACGAACGATACGCAAAATGAGAAGAATAGTTACGCAGAGTTTGTCTGGAAGAGAACTCTTTCCGATCGCGCCTTTCTTCAGGTCGCTCCTTATTACAAGAGATCGGATTTAAAGGTCGGAAACGATCCAACGAATGATCTAGCAACATCAACGACCGGAGGACCAAATGCAATCAGTGGAAGTCAGTCTACTTCGTTTGCGATGGATCACATTGTCGACAATATTGGACTCAAGTCTGATTACACGTTGAGATTTGACGACCGGAACCTTTTCAAAGCGGGATTTCAAGCTCAGGAATCACGAGGACGGGGTTCATTTTCATTACAAACTGATCCGACTCAGGCAGCTTCTAATTTTTCAATCAGTGACAAAGGTTACGTAGAGGCAGTCTATCTTCAAGACAGCCTTAAAATTGCAAAGCCATTTACACTTAATCTAGGCGTCCGATACACCGCTACGCAGTTCAAATCGGATGATCTCAACACTCATGATGGGCTGCTTCAGCCACGAGTCGGTTTAGAATATTTGGCGACTGACGCGATGAAAATTCACGTTTTCTATGGCCGCATGTTTCAGCCGGCGCCTTTTGAAAATCTTCGTGCTGCATTCACAGGAGGTGGCGGTGGGAACCCTGCAGTGTCCTATGATTTGAAGGCTGAAAAAGATAACTACTACGAAGTTGGAGTTTCACAGCAGATTGGTAACAATCATTTGGTTTCTTTGAACTATTACTACAAAGATGCGACGGATATGGTCGATGACGCTCAACTCCTCAATACGTCCATCGCACAGCCCTACAACTTCGCGAAAGGTTATGCGACGGGCATCGAGGCATCCATCGTCGGCGATATCAATCGGCAATGGCAGTACTTCGCGAACTACTCTTATGAGGACGCGCGCGGCAAAGGATTGAGCGGAGGAATTTTCGCGTTTGATCCGAGTACTTCAACCAGTGGCGACTATCAGTTTCTGGATCACGTTCAACTGAACACGGCAAACGCGGGAGCAACCTATCGGGTCGATAGTTACTGGGCGACACTCACCGGACTTTTTGGCAGCGGTCTACGCTCAGGGCCAAATAATTCTGTTAGTCTTCCTGGGCACACGACGTTCGATGCTACGATTGGATACCGCTTCCATGATGAAAACTTTTGGTCAAAGTGGAGAGTCGCACTTGATTTGAGTAACATTTTGGATAATCCCTATCCGATCAATGTCAACAATGGCTTCAACGGGTCACACTACGCGCCTGGCCGCCAGTTTTTTATTCGCTTGGCAAAAGAACTCTGACGACGAGTAGATGATAAATCGAATGTGCCTCAAAAGTGCAAAATATCAGAGGCATTCATTTGGGTTTGGACCTTTCAGGGATTAAAGGAAGCTTAATGTTTTTTGTTGATCCCGGGCTTTGTTTCGGATCTCGCAGCATTGTGAAACTTCATGCATCACATGGGGCACGTGGCTCGAACCTGATAGAGTTTTGAGCAGCGGAACGTTCGGATTTGTCGCGGTTTTTTCGTATTGATTCGAAAGTCGGTAAAGGCTAAAACGATGTATGCCAAAGGAAAAATGCCAAGTTCATCGAGCTCTCGAATCTAGTCGCGCGGACGATATTTTAAGCGAGGCTGGATTAAGCCGGACTGAGCTACGCCTCTCGCTGATCGCTATTTTCTCTAAATGGAAAAAACCGCACTCTCAAAAAGATTTGTTAGATGCTTTGAGAAGGAGCGGAACTGCCGGAGTTGACCGTGTGTCTGTCTACCGCAATCTCCATCAGTTCATTGAAGCGGGCTTAATCCATGAAGTTGCCACAAATTCATATGTATCTTGTCAACACCTGTCTCCAGAGGATGACTCGCATGTGGTGCTATTCTGTCAGAAATGCGAAAAGCATGAGGAAGTCTGTGAAGAGTCTGATCGAAGCTTTCTCGATCGCCTTTTAGGAAAGTCATCATTTTTTGGCTCGGCAAGTCCACTCCTGATTTCCGGGGTTTGCCGAGGTTGCTCCGGCCTTTAGGAGCTGCAGCAGAATGCATCGCATGCGCGACATCACAATTACGCCACCATAAACCTAGCAAGCATGAGTCCCATTACCAACCAGCAGACCTTCAATTTTTGCTGCTTAATTTCGAATGCGCTTGGGATACGAAAATCGAAAACGAGACAGCCGAAAAGACTGCCGACGGCAATGCTGCACAGGTAAAGCGCGAAAACTGGTCCAATGAATTTGTGAAATATTAGGCTGATCAAAACTCCAAGCGGGAGGGCGAAAGCGTATCCCAAGATTAACGTGACATTTTCAGTTCTTGCCGCAACAGAATGGTTCAGCTGAAAATGCAGTCGGTGAAGTAAAACGGTTGATCAGAGCCGGACACAATTGCGCGCAAGCATGCACAATTTTAAATGACTGTCGCAAACGCGCCAGTCTGAATTGGAAAACCGCGACTCAAATAGAACTGGAGGAAAAAGAGAAATGTTCCGATACCTAACGTGTTAGATTTTATCAGGCCTGCAAGGCTGCCATCAACCAGGCCCTGTTTGGCATGAAGACTGCTTATGAAATGAGAAAAGCTGAGCGAGAAGCAATCTTCCAAACTTTGGAAGCCTTCAAACTCATAACTAGACACCGAGGACATCGGCCCGCTTAACCAAAGCGGAAGAAATTATGTGCACACCACAATAGATGAAATTACGAAAGAGTGCTTGGTGTCGCACGTAGCCCGTCGAATACGAGCGAGCGATGTAATTTTAATTCTAGCGGATCTATTTTTAACGAGAGGATGCCCTCAGCACATCAGGTCGGACAATGGACCAGAGTTCGTTGCTCGTAAATTAGTTAAGTGGATGAAGGAACTCGAAGTGCAGCCGCTGTTTATTGCACCCGGAAGTCCGTGGGAGAACGGATACTGCGAGTCGTTCAATTGGAAAATGCGATTTGAGCTACTGGATGGTGAAATCTTTTACACACTACTTGAAGCACAGATCGTGATCGAAGAATGGCGCATGCATTACAATACAGTTAGGCCGCACTCATCGCTCGGTGGTAGACCGCTGTCCGATTTCATCTAACGGAGCCACCCAATTTCTAGCATCGGAGCCACCTAAGCGTCAGCTTCCTGCTGTTTAGTTGGGCAGCTTTTCCGTGACAACT
>JAYVND010000524.1:0-3994 GCA_043758635.1 Bdellovibrionales bacterium | reverse complement strand
TCTGAAGTGTTGCGGGCTGAGCACTGAAAGTAGCGGACTTCCATTTCGATGAGCGAGCATCCGATTGCTTTAGCGAACTCCGGAATTCGCTTGCTTGGCAATAGCGACACGCCACGCTCGATATTTGAAATCAGTTGAGATGAGTCGTAGCCAAGAACCAGCGCCAGTTCGGACTGAGTCATCCGCACTTGTTTACGACAAGAACGGAGCCATTTTCCGAAACTCTTGCGACGCTCAAGCAATTCCATCGAATCTCCCTGACATGTGACGTCAGTTGACTGCTCTTATCTATTCATCCTGCCGACCGGCTCGAGCGTTCTGCGGCTGATTGCTGTCGGCATCGCATGACACATCTCTTATCGGTGTGTGCCTAGAGCAGACTTGAGAGACTCGTGCAGAAGTGACGTTTTATTCATCACGATCAGAGTCAAATTTAGAGATGGTTCACTTAAGGTAAAAGTGACTTTGTTTAATTATGAGAATTCACTCAGCGTCGTCGGAGATGCCTGGAGCGGGGCTGTCAGGGTCATCTTCAGTGGAGACCTGGTGTGGAGCGCTTCCTTCTGTAACAAGCTCAGTCTTAAATGCATGCGGATTGATGCGCATCACCCACTCGCGATATTTTTCATATATCAACTCGATAGGAGCCGGGGGATGCACGGGCCCGATGTGCAGCGTAAGCACACCCATCTTTGCAAAAGCACGACCTTTTGGCCAAAGGGTTGTGTTGCCATCAAGATAAATGAAAATCAATGGGGTCGTAGTTTTCTCGGAGAACAAACTGACGCCTCGTTTGAACGGCTGAATGTAGCCGTCCTTGGTGCGAGTTCCTTCTGGGAAGATTATCAACCAAATGCGGTCCAGGCGATTGAGCAGCGTGAGGCAAAGGTCGACCGCTTCGCCATTTCGATCTTTGCGATCGATTGGAATTGCTCCGAGGCAATATTTTGAGAAGAACGTAAAGAGCGCATTGGTGAAAAAGTAGTCTTTGGCAGCTGCAATGTACAGATCGAGCCAATAGCGAAACGGAATCGATGCCGCAATTGCAACCGCATCCAAGTGGCTCGCGTGATTGGAAATCACGATCAGGCGCGGGTAGTTGCGATGTATCTCGTGCCAGTCGCCTTTGACTTTGAGGCGCACGTGAAGGCGGAAGAACCAGCCCTTGAGCACCACGGCCCAAAGACTCCGGACGATGAGACCAAATAAATCAAAGTGCCGAGTGAAAAGCGGCAGATGCTTGAGATGCGTGGGAAGCTGCGTCCATTGCTCGTTCTCGTAATCCCACTCTTTCAATGCGCACGCTCCAAGTAAGCCATTACGTAATAAAAGATGGGAGCGACAAAAATCATGCGATCCATGATCGTGAGCAAATCGCCGCGACCGATAATAAAGAGTCCTACATCCTTGATGCCCAAATCCCGGCGAATCACGGAGAGCGTGAGGTCTCCTAAGCTTCCGCCGAGGGATGCAACGAGGCCGGCCGCGATCCAGTATGTGGGCGTGCGGCTCGGTAGAAGGTGACGAAGCCCCCAAGAGACGGCAAGCGTGATGGCGATCGAGATCGCAAACGCTTCGAGACTTCGATTCGGGGTGATCTTGGAAAAAAGTTTCACTTTGCCAAAGTAGCGACTCAGAGTGAGATATGTGTTGTCGCAAAGTTCAGTGAGAATAATCAGATCGATGACCATGTAGGGGCCTCGATCAAGTGTCCAGATCCAGCCGAGATGCATGAAGGCCCAACCCAAAAAGCTAAAGCAGAGAAGTGCCAGAGCCATGTACTGAATCATTTGCTTGGATGAATTGCGCAATATCGGTATCAGACAGATGACTCCTAAGAAAATCATCGGGCCAATATCGAAGAGCGCCCCGAGACGGTAATGAATCGCACAGGCCAGCGCAATGATCGCGATATAAGTGGTCCACACAAAATTGCTACGATGAAACATTCCCGTCATCTGGAAAAAAGTTTTGCTCCCAAAGATAGCAATGATCACGAGAACGATCAGCGGAAGTGGCATTGGTAAACCACAAAAGCAAAGCAGAATGGGTGCCGCAAAAAGCCAGCTTTTTAAGCTTGCCCATGAGGCCTGCGTGTAAGTGTTTCTATTCCGAAACGGAAACAGCGCGCCGCCAACGAGCGCGAGAGTTGCCACCACGAGGCCGACGGTCTGTCTGTACATTGGCTCGGACCATAAACTGTTCACGTCGATCAACTCCGAATCTCGATATTGTAATCCTTAATTTTCTTATAGAGGCTCGACCGCGAAATTCCAAGGAGTGTTGCGGTTTCGTCAATGTCGCGAACTTTATCCAGGGCTTGACGAATGATCTCAGACTCAAATTGCGCAAGGAGTGCATTGAGGCCCGTTGCCAGGTTTAGCTCCGTTGGCGAGATCTGCTCAACGGCTGAAGTCGGGAGGATTCGTCTGACATCTTCGGCTCGAATGAACGGAAGCGGAGCATGAAGAGTCAACTGTTCGCAGGCGCGTTTGAGTTCGCGAACATTGCCGGGCCAGCGATGCTTTTTAAGCTGTTCAAGTGCATCGGGCGCCATCTCCTTGTTCCGACGCGGACGTTCTTTCATTAAAAAGTGCTCGGTCAACAGGCCGATGTCCTCGGAGCGCTCTCGAAGTGGTGGGAGCAAAACTTTTTTTCCGTTGAGTCTCCACAAAAGATCTTCGCGAAAAGTTCCTTCTTTAACCATCGTCTCAAGATTTTGATTGGTCGCCGCAATCACGCGAGTGTGGACGCGAATCGAATCTTTTGAGCCCACTCGGCGAATCTCGCCGTTTTCTAAAAAACGCAAGAGCTTGGCTTGTTGTGACATGGGAAGCGCTTCGATTTCGTCTAAAAACAAATCGCCTCCATGTGCCGCTTCTGCTAAACCCATTTTGTTTTGGTCGGCGCCGGTAAAGGCGCCACGAACGTGTCCAAAAAATTCGGATTCAAAAACGTTTTCAGGCAAAGCGGCGACGTTGAGAGTTACAAAGGGGCGCTGTGGGCTCTCCTGGGTATGGAGAATTTGCGCCGCCACTTCCTTCCCAGTTCCCGATTCACCCTCAATCAATATCGGCCCAGCTTCGCCTTTGAGGCTTGCAAGTACGCGCAAAATTTCGCGACTTGGTCCGCTCGTTCCAATCCACGAAGATTGCGAAATCGAACGACCAGCTGCCATCCTCAAGAGCTGTAAAGCTTCAATTTTCTCGAGAGTTAGGAGGAGCTCTTCCGGACTGAGCGGTTTCGCGAGAAATCGTGATGCGCCGGCCTTTAAGCAGGACTCCATCAATTCACGGTCGAGGTCGCCCGAGATCGCTACGATTTCAAGGTGGGGATCTGCCTCGTTCAAACCACGAATCATCGTCACGCCTTCGGCAACTTTCAAATTGCCGGTCAAATGCATGTCAACAAACGCGGCGGTGAAACTTCCCGAAGGCAAATTTTTTGGATCGCTGGAATGGACCAGACGCCAGTTGCTCGGCAGTGCCATCCGAAGCGAGCTGACAACGAGATCATCGTCGTCGATCACGAGAAGCCGATAGCGTGAATCTTGATTGGCGGTTGCACTCGATTTAGATGCTTCCACCTTGTTCCCGTTCATATGCCATCCTTTGCGCGTTCGCGTGTTCGATTCATCATTTCAGAGTGTACGCTCTATTTAAAGTTAAACATAATGCCTCGCACTCATCCTGTTCAACCGCGAAGCGATGTGACAACCTTGCCCGAAGTATCGCTCCAAGTATCGCTCCAAGTATCGCTTAAAGACCAACTCAGTCCCAAGGAGTTTTTCCATGCGTCAGCCCATTCAGATTTTACTTGTAGAGGGAATTCACACGAGTGCTCGCGATGTACTTGAGCGCCAAGGCTATTCGGTCCAAATGGTGACGCATTCACCGACCGAAGTTGAACTGATTGAGTTGTTAAAAGGCAAGGATGCGTTAGGCCTTCGGTCTAAGACGCAGATGACTGAAAAAATGATCGCGGCACATCCCCA
>JAYVND010000523.1:0-4003 GCA_043758635.1 Bdellovibrionales bacterium | reverse complement strand
TTGAAAAATTGAGCATTGGGGAGAGAAACTTCAACGCCCTGAAGGCACACGACAATTAATAAGGTCCGGGAATAAAGACCGTCGATTTAATCCAAGTTTGAGTTGGCGCGAATCACAATCTGCTCCGGCTTATTATGGTTTGCGCCCGGAGCAAGATCGCATTTGGCAAGAGTAAGAAGCCCTGAGGAAGTCTCGTTCTTCAACGGAATTTAGTCCAATCACTTAGATCCGGTGTTCGTAAATTTATATTTAGCGAGTGCTTTCTCTCCAGTTTTAACGATTCTTTTCTGTTCAACTCCGAACGCGAGATCGCGACTCGCGGTTGCAGTTGAAATCGACTTAAAAATTGCTAAGTACGCTTTTCTCGTGAAGTCGTCGGTCCCAAAATTTTCGCTCGCAATCTGTAGACGACTACTAGCCGACAATGGCTCGGGGCGAACTGCTGCACTGAGTGATGTAAGAGATTCGAGAATTGTTGCTAGCGAAAACTCGATGAATGGTGTGGCATCACCTTTTTTATCTGAGGCGCCAAGTGAGCTGTAGTACTCAGACTGGCGCTCCCTGACCACGGTTTCAATTGGCGTAAACTCAAACAACTTATGATATTTCGTAAGTAACACTGTCTGCCACAAACGACCAATGCGGCCGTTGCCATCCGAAAAAGGATGAATGAATTCCAGCTCATAGTGGAAGACCGCGGATAAAATAAGCGGATGGGTCTCGTCTTCGGTCTTAATAAATTCGAAAAGCTGCTCCATGAGTTCTGGAACGCGTTTGGCCTGAGGCGCCGTATGAGTGACCTTGTGACCCTGAAAGATGCCAACGTTCGATTGACGCCACTTGCCCGCATCCGGAATGAGATCAGTCATTAAAATTTCGTGGGCTCGGCGCAGAGATTTTGATGAACTCGGTTTGAAATCAGAGATTTGCTGGTAAGCCCGAACCGCGTTTTGAACTTCCAATATGTCACGCTTGGGTCCAAGTACTCTCTTACCGTCTATAATTGCAGTTACTTGATCCAAGTTGAGCGTGTTCCCCTCGATGGCGAGACTCGCTTGAATCGTCCTCACCCGGTTCGCTTTTCGGAGCCTGGGCTGTGGCTTGGATATATGAACCCCCTCGTGTTGACCGAGCAAGCGGCTAATTTCACTGCAAAGGTTTAGCATTTTCGATGTTAGATCGTAGGGTGGCTTCACGTAGTGATAGTAACATATGATACTATCACTACAATCGCAAAAATAACGTAATGTGCGTGGGTTGCCAGAGCATTTCCCGTGAAATCGACAACTGACAGGAGAATCGCTAGTTTGCCGATCGCGACTATACTTTCGAGATCATCTTCGTTGCGATCTCGCGATTTTTTGCTGGAACGTAGTTCCGAATGAGATGTTCGCGTGACCAGCGGGCTGGAAGATTTGCTTCCGACTGTATTGGAGCAGGCTACAGATAACATTATGATTTGAGCGGCTTGCATTTAGGACGAGGCCAAACAGTGTTCGAGACCGTGAAACCTCCAAATTGAATGAATTCTTCCCTGCAAGTGAAAGGCGGGGGCGAGATTTTCGGTCACTTGCGACCCGGCATTATCTACTGAGAACTGAGTGCGCCATTATGGATCATATCTCTGCAAGAAGAAGAGGTTGTTCACGATGAAATCAGAATTTCCAATGTAAAGTTGACCCGTAGGGCTCACCGCTAAATCAACTTGATTTGTGCTTCCAATTGAAAAGCCTTGTGGACCAATTAGGTTCCACGAGACCCCATTCCACTGCCGAACCGTGACCTCTCCTGTCCTCGTAATTTGTTCTGCGAACGCCACGATTAATTTATCACTCGCATCTCTAGCAATTTTTAGCGAATACAGAGTGGTTGAAGACAATGAACTTCCCAGCTGTTGCCAGCTGCTCCCGTTAAATCGCCAGACGGTTCCGCCAGTGAAATCGTAAGAAGCGAAAACGGGATGATCGGTCGAATCTAAAACAAGCGAACTGCCTAATGCGAATGCGCCAGAGAATCCAGCCGCGCCGACGACGCACCAAGCTGACCCGTCCCAGTACTGCACGGTTGCGTTGCTCGAGTTTGCCGCATCTTGATAGCCGACCCATGGCCTCACAAGCGAATCGAGAGCGAGGGACGTCCCGGTCGCAGCTCCCGGCGTAAACGCAGCACCGCCGAGAGCCGACCAGCTCGTGCCACCATATTTCATCACCGTAAGTTTTGCTCCGGAGAAACCATCACTGTAAGCAAAGTACACGTTTGACGGTGAAGTTGCCGCTAGAGAAACGACGGAGCTGCCAGGACCTCCACCACCAGCCGTGCCCACTAAAATCCATGCCGATCCATTCCAGTGCATCACGGTGTATCCGCCGCTTTGGGAACTATCAGGAAACGCAACATAGGGGCGATTTGAATGATCAAAAGCAATCGCAAATGCGCCGGCTTGCACGGTAGTTGCAAACCCAGGGGCACCAACGTTTTGCCATTGAGTGCCATTCCAGCAGGCAACGCTTAGCGCGTTGTTGGCTTGAAAATCTAGGAAAGCCTCGCAGGGTTGACCGTTTAAATCGCCCGCCATCGCGTGAGATGTCTGCGCTCTCTGAGTTGAAGCCAATCCACCAGCATAACTGCAAACTGAATTCGCGGCCATTTCAGGCGAACAATTCGACCACGACTGCAGTCCACCGCTGAGGGTCGTGAGGATTCGAAACGAAACGAAACTAGATGAAGTTATCGCAGCGGAATTGTTTGTTGCGCCGGGAGCTAGGGTCTGTAGAGCCCCTCGCTCCGTTCCGCAATAAGGATCGGAATAATACTGAATCGACTGATTCGATACAGAAGTAAGCAGCGAAGGACTCCACTGCGCATTGGCAAAGCCTGCAGCCTGGGGACTCGTCTGCGCCCAGCTCAATGTTGAAGCGGCAGCCGTTGGGTTGTAGTTATAAGCTGTCATTTGCTGAGTGAACGCGTCGATACCCATCACGCTAACCGCGCCGTCAGAACCGATCGCTAAGCCAACGCTATCGAATTTTCGTTAGCAGTTGATTGAAAGGAAATCGACGCAGTCGTAGATAATGAATTAACCGAAGGTGCTAACGTAATCTGTGCGACAGGAAGAGCGTCACCTCTATATAAATGTTCTGCGATGAAGCCGCAGCCACTTAGAAAACCCAAGCAGATCAGCGAAAAACAAAATATGTGGAATTTCGCCAATCGAATTGGAGCGTGTTAACGAGCGCAATTGTGGAGACCGAATATTCGCATAAAGACTTTTCGGCACACTCAATCACGGTCTTGATGTAAAAAGGCCAAGGCAAATTTACATTCCAAAATGAGACAGCTTGTGCTGTCCGGCCTGGTCGAAAACATAAAGTTTGTCTGCTGATCATCTATTATCAATAATCACCGCTCTCTTTGCGGAGGACTCGCAGGCCGCATTTCGAGCGACAAGATTCCAGTGGCTCACGCTGAAAGCTCCGGCCAGCGCGAAACCTGAAAAGTCGAATCTCAGGAATCAGCCTTTCATTCGACGCGTTGTTCCCGACAAAAAGCGTGAAAAGTTGTTGGTGATGATCCCGTGCAGAAGTACGTTCGTGCTGACGAGCAAGAAGAGTCCGGCTTAAGAAGATTTCGTTCAGGATGACATTGACGGGGGCTGCAGATTTCGCCGCGCAGTTTTCCAATCGAGTGAACGGCTGTATCACTAAGTTATTGGACGCCGACCAAAAAATGGCAATTTTGGCTGGAGCGGGAGTACCATTTGTAAACATGGCTCAAACGTCGTTTTGACTGCAGCCCATTGCCTAGATCACGGTAAAAGGCCGCCGCAAACCTTCGGTTAAATTTAGATTATTGTTCGATGAGGATTGCGGATACAAGCAATCGACCCGTTTCTGAATTTGAAGCTTCAAATTTTTTCTGTCCACGCGAAAGGATTTCCGCCGTTATAGGCCCTAGATCTTGTTGGAGAAATCTTTTTAAGTTCCAATTCGAGCGCGCAGTTTCT
>JAYVND010000522.1:0-12192 GCA_043758635.1 Bdellovibrionales bacterium | reverse complement strand
AATTTTTAATTCTTCAACATTTGAACTTTTTAATTTTTGAAATTTTTGAAATTTTTGAAC
This sequence comes from Bdellovibrionales bacterium, assembly GCA_043758635.1. Classification (GTDB taxonomy): domain Bacteria; phylum Bdellovibrionota; class Bdellovibrionia; order Bdellovibrionales; family JAMPXM01; genus JAYVND01. Next base: position 12,132 of record JAYVND010000522.1, on the reverse strand, counting down.
TAAAGACAAAAGTCTTCTTACCGAACGAGAGTAAAAATGAATGACACTAATGACACTAACGATTCAAACGATACGAATGATTCGCGAGAGTCTAAAATCGCACACCGTGTTCCAGATGGAATCACCTTGGAGCAAATAGTCACTCTCCTTCAAAAAAATTACGGTTGGGAGAGGTTGAGCGAAAAGATTCACATCCGTTGTTTTGAAGAAAACCCGAGTATCAAGTCGAGTTTAAAGTTTCTGCGCAAGACGCCGTGGGCACGAGAAAAAGTAGAACAGCTTTATCTTTGGCGCGAGCGCACCGGTTGGGATCCACGCGATGACGAGAAGTGATTGGTAAGCTAAGTAACGCAGAATTTAAGGCGAGACATTGACCCGCCGCTTTAGCAATTCCCTTGATCGAACCATTGTCGGTGAATCATCGAGCTCGCGTGTTCTGTGACTGCAATCATAATAGACCCCTTGAGAGAAGTGAGAACCAGTACGGGTGAACCAGTTCACCGAGTAGCGGGCATGGAGCAAACTTGCCGCAAGTCCACCGATCTGAAAAGCAGCTAAATTCGCTACAACCCATCTAATTATTGAATAGTTTCGACTAGTTTATCCAGCTTCCCCCTGTTAACTTGTAGAGATGGAAATCAACCATCTCCGAGTGTTCTATGAAGTTGCGAAGGCCGGTCGATTCACCGAGGCGGCCAGGATACTCAATATCAGTCAGTCGGCGCTGAGCAGATCAGTTGCACTTCTCGAGGCGAGTGAAGGTGTCCAACTCTTGGAACGTTCTAAGGCTGGGGTGAAGCTCACATTGCTTGGGACGGAAGTTTTTGTTCGCTGCGAGGAGCTATTTAAGAAATTTCACGACATCGAAAATCTTTGCCGCGGAAAGAAAGAAGTCTGCGAGGGCCCTCTTCGCCTCGCCACGACTGACCACGTGACAAATGATGTTTTGATTCAACCCATGCAGAAGTTTTTGACTCATTTCCCGTTGGTCACACCAAGTGTTTTTATTGGCGTTGCCGACGAAATAATTCAGAACTTACTCTTCACGGATTGCGAGTTCGCATTGCTCTTCGTCAAAGTTCCGTTGCCAACAATTGATTATCAGATCATCCGCGCAGAACAAATGGCACTTGTCTGCAACCCCAACATCTGGAAAAAAAACAAACAGAGCAGCGTCCACAGAACGCTAAAGAAGGTCATCGAGGAAATAGGTTACCTCGCTTCGCCTGGCGCGCGGATGCAGTCGCGCCCCTCTCGGGTCCTGATGGAACTCTTCGGCGAGGTGCCGAAAATTAGCATTGAGACCAATAGCCAAGAGGCACAGAAGCGCTTTTGCATGGCGGGAGCTGGAGTCGCCTATCTGCAACGCTTCATGATTCAGAGAGAAGTCGATCGCGGCGAACTCTACGAAATTCCGATGGAGAACCTGCACTCCTTCAATCTTTGGCTGGCAACAAGGAAAGGGCGACACTTGAGTCTCTCCGCTCGCACCTTTCTGCAGTACATCTAACGCAGAATCGAAAAAGTGTCTTATGCCTGCCCTCTCGTTCGAGAGCTTCGAATTTTTTCAATTTATCAGTCGATAATTAAAGCAAATCTCGGCGCACTCGCGCTCCGGCTGTACCAATAATGCAAGTCCGCGCCATTGACCTCCATCGCTGACGAATATGCCTACAACCGTCAGCAGAAATTTCACCCAAAACGCAGTGAAGAGGGTAAGAACGGGCTTCAGATAAGACAAAATTAAAACGCCTTTGAGGCGTGCCAAGATTCGAGTGGATGATGAAGCCTTTTAATTTCCAAATTCAAGTCGCGAGTGTTCTTTCGGCCGCACTCTTCGCACTTCTCGTGGTAGCACATTCGTACGCGGCGTCAGCTCAAAGTGAACATTTAAATTCCCTTGCGCCCGCATCCGGTGCGATCGCGAACATCCCACTACCGAAGGCCCATTTGCCGGAGCTCGAGAAGTTTGCTCATGCCTTTGATCGATCCGAACATTCGCGTCTGCGCGACGTGGCTATCACGAGCGAAGTCGAAGATTTTAAGGCAGAATCAATTTGGCTTGTTTCGAACTGCCGAATCGAAACGATCCAGCTTAGTGCCTTTGATCCCGTCACTGCTAGGCCCGGCAACATACAGGTTCGCCTCTACACGCCGTCGAGGACGCTAGGCCTTCTTCGCCAAGTTTTGCTGATGCCGCCAACTGGCGGAGAAAATGCGCTTGATCTCGGTTACGCAGATTCCTTTTGTCGAAACGGATTTCAAACCCTCGTTCTCGAGCGCTGGGACGGAGATGATGTCACATCACTCGATCTCAACATGCACGACGCAGGCGCGGTCCGAACACTCGCGGCGATGCGCCACGCCGTCGAATTTATCAATCCTGAGGGCTCCCACTCGCTTGCAATCTTTGGCACCAGCGTTGGTGCAATTTCGTCGGTGCTTGCGATGGAATATGAATCTCGCATCTCGTCGGCAATTCTAATCGTAGGGGGAATCGGAATGAGCGCCATCATCGCCCAGAGCACCGAAAAAACCCTCGCTGCGCTCCGGACTCAACGGATGGTGGCGTTCGGCTACCCTGACATTGCGAGCTACCAATCGGCACTCAAACAACATATCAGCATCGAGCCGGCCGCTCACTTAGATCAAACGAAAGTCAAATCAGTTTTGATGTTCATGGGCGATCAAGACAGCACGGTTCCCACTGCCAATCAACTTCTCTTGCGCGACCAACTCCGCGCGGCGGGCATACAAGTTACCGAACGGCACTACGATAGCAATCACATCGGCACAATTAAAAAGACTTTCTTTTCGCTCTCGAACCGCCAATTGATGATCGATCATCTCAATCGAACTTTGGTACCGCAATCGGATAAATAAACAAATAGACTAGAGTGTGGGTTGAAGTTCTTCAACCTGCAATCTTTCAGTGGGAGTGAGCGAGCGGTATCCGCGAATCTCACTCCATCCGTATCCCCAGCGCCACGGCGTATTGACAAAGGGGGACCCACCCACCCTCACCCCTAAAAACATCGACTGAGCAACCTCAGGGTGGCCCGTCTCGGTCACGCAGGTTCGTAAAAATCGATCGGCGTGGAGGCGTTCTTCAAAGCTTCCGCCCACCCAATAGAACATGTCATGAATCAGGCAGCAGTGAGCCCAAAGATCTGGCTGTTGAGGCGTTCCGTTCGGAAAATCGGTGCAGGTGTCCGACGTAAACGGACTTAAAATAAGCGGCGAAACTTGAGCCGAGCCAATCGTAAAACCCGTGGCGGTACGACTGGCGAAACTTGCAACCGAAAACACGTTCAGTCCAAAGCCGACTGCCAATGGAAAAAGAATGGCCTTCATCGACATTTGATACTCCATTTTCATTATGCATCCGGAGCGCCCACATTACACGACCCCCACTATCTCGCAAGCCCAGCCGTGTTTTCGGCGCCCATCAAGAAAGGGAGCGGTTCTAATTGAACAAGTCGAGCGGCTCGCGCAGTATTATCTTCATCGAAGGCGGTGCAAGCGTAAGTTTTTTTCATGCCTCATACACGCCACAGGTGGCAACACACGTTGCTGCAAAAGAGCCACAAAAGTGCCAGAGACCATGCCAGAGACCATGCCAGAGACCATGACAGAGACCAAGACCGGCCGCTGTGCACAAAGGACAATCCAATGACCCTTGATCAACTCGAAGTCATCCAAGCTGTTGCGGACTGCGGAAGTTTCCATGCAGCGGCAGACAGACTCAATCGCTCACAACCGGCTCTGAGTGCTGCCATCAAGAATCTCGAAAGAGAATTTGAACTCGAGATTTTTGACCGGAGTCAGTACCGCGCGCGCCTCACGGAAGCCGGCGCGATTTTTTTGACGGCCGCGCGGCAGGCTTTGCAGGCATCGGCGTACGCTGCAAGAGTGGCGCGAGAATTAAGCAGAAAAAAATTGAGACCACATTAAGAGTCTCTATCGATCCGTTGCTCAATCCTGAGCGATTGATTCCGTTCATCAGAGCATGCCGTGAGTCGGTGCCAAAAGTTAGACTCTTACTTGAAAAATCGATTTTGCACGGAAGCGTCGACAAACTCTTAAGTGGTGAAATTGACCTCTCGCTGGCTGGCTGTCCAAGCGAAGTTCCAGGACTTGAGCGCCTCCCGCTCGAAACCGTTCAACTCGTAGGCTGCGTCTCAAGAAGAAAGCTTGGTAAAATATCGACGCTCACGAGAGAGCGTTTGAGTGAAATACCACAAATCCTTGTGTATGACGGTACCATCGAACGATTACAAAAAAATCTCGCGACCTCCAAGCAAACTTTTGCGAGTGCTATGCAGATCTTCGTGCCCGATCACTCCATGAAAATTGAGATGATCTCAGCCGGAGAGGGCTGGGGTTTGGTGAGCACCAGCGAGCTGAAAGAGTGCTCCCATATGTCTCTTATCTCAGGAAAGCTCGTGCCCAGTCGTTCGCTCGAGATTTGCTTACTTAGAGCCCGTGAACGCGCATTAGGACCGATTGCGCGTGGAATCTGGAACCAGTTCCATCAAGGCTGAGCCTCGCGCTTCGAGCTTCAGTACAGAACACGATACAGAACACGATACAAAACACGACGCTCACCGCGATACAAAACGCGACGCCATAAAAAAAAGCGGAGTCTCCAATGGAGATTCCGCTTTTTGTTTCGACATCTAAACTCGGTATGAATACCGAATTTATTTGAATCATACGCTGCCTCATTCAGAGTCAGCTGCGTGATCCAAAGTCGACTATTTCAAATGTTTGCTGATGAGTTTCGTCATTTCGAACATGCCGACTTTTGCTTTTCCGAAAACTGCTTTGAGTTTCGCATCGGTCAAGATGTCGCGTTTGTTTTTTGGATCTTGGAGGTTGTGTTTTTTGATGTATTTCCAGAGACCACTAGTGATTTCAGTGCGAGCTGCTTCGGCTTTACCGAGAACTGCTGCGAGTTCGTCCGAAAGGCTGTAAGCCTTCATGAATCCCGAGTTAGTAGAAGCGGCTTTTTTAGTCGCTGTCTTTTTAGTCGTCGCTTTTTTTGCTGCTTTTGGAGCTGCAGCTGCTTTTGGTGCAGCAGCTTTTTTAGTTGTTGCTACTTTTTTAGTTGCCGCTTTTTTTGTAGTCTTCTTTGCCGCTTTAGCCATCTGTCTCTCCTTAGAAAGTTTATTCGGCAAGCGACACTATCACGCCCCCGATACGAGTATCATACCGATCTCAAAGCATTAGTCTACTCAATCTAGAGGAAAAAATCGCTTTTCCCCTCGAGAAAACGAAAAAAAATGCCAAAGTCAGAGTTTTCCCCTGCTAAAAATGCATTTGAAGGTGAAAAAGAAGCGCCGAACGTCTTCGATCAACCCGAAGCGCCGCTCGTAAGTCGCGGCGGCAAACTGCGCATTCTACCTTAGACGAAGCGAAACTCACCGCAGAAAAAATGAATACCGAAGCAACGGTGACGCTTGAGCAAAAGAGCGACGTTTCGAAATCACGATGGCCGACCTGAAAATTAAAGCAAAAATTTCCGGGGCAATTACCAAGCAGTTCGCCCATTTGCGCTTGCGGATAAAGGATGGCGGACTCATTTGCCACTCCGATCTCTCAGGCATCCAATCATATCAGTGTCTTGATTTGACTCAAGCGGATGCGCAACCCTCTGGGAATGATTCCTTTAATAATAATTAGGCTGAAACTCTGTCATGCAAGCCGACGAAACCGCCTCATTCTTCAACACTGGTGGAAAACAAACCCTTGTCGATCTCCAAATCAAGACGGTTTGACTCAACTCAAACACCACAGAAGCCGTGAGGTAAAACTTAAGTTTCGCTCAAGGTTACACCAGAAGAGTCCGAAAAATATTTGATGAAGACTCGTGGCGTTTTCAAAAATCTGCTGATGTTTGCGTTAGCCATCTTAACTGGCTGCTCGATCCGTGGCAGTATCACCGCGCCACTCAAGCCCACGCTGCTCAGTATCAACCCAGGTAAAATCTCAAATCAATCGTCGCCTGTATTCGATGGAAAAGGCCAACCCGCTTCGGTTGCGACTCTTTTTTCCGGCCCAGCTTGTTCGGGCACCGTGCTTGCAGCCACCGCTGTTTCGGCAGATGGTATTTTCTCGTTCAGACCAACGACTCCACTCAGTTCCGATGGAACATATCTATTTAGTTTAAAATTTGAAAACGCGGGCAACACGGTGTGTGAGAATCCTGGGTCCTATACCCTCGATCGCGTAGCCCCGACCGCAGCATTCACTTTTCACACGGCACAAGCCGATCCGGTTCTGACATTTCCGATTCAATTTGACCTCACGTTCAGTAAAGTGGTCAATCCCACGACGGTCACTGGATCTTCTGTAATTCAAATCGGAACCGCGACGGGAGTCGCCTGGTCAGTCACCGACTCCGGGGATCATCGGCATTTTACCGTGAGCGCACTCGCCGCAGGAAGTTACGGCACTATCATCCCTTCGATTCCTGCCGCCATCTCAACAGATCTCGCAGGAAATCCCAACACGCTTGCCACCCACCCGGTGAGATTTCATGTCAGCTATGGTCTCGTGGTCTTGCCACTGTATGAAAAAAATGGCGGAGACCTTTTTGACTACGTGGTGAATGACGGCATCTCTCGCACCACGGCAACCGATGTCGCATGCGATGGCACGGAGACTTCGTATCAAAAGTGCCTACACGGCGGTGAATACAAGGTCGCAGTGATTCCAGGCCTGTCCTCTTGCGCAGGCCTGACGGCAAGCGATGCGCTTTCGGCATTCGCCTGGACGTGCAGTGTGGTGGGAGGAAAAGCGCGGTTCACGACGAGTGGATTTAAAGACGGCATCGGACTGCGTACGATTCTCAATCTGACCGGAACTGCCCTCAAATCCAACTCCCTCACACTTGCGGGAAGCGCCACCTTTGCAAGCGCGCCACTCAACTGGTGGCCAGCGACAGCTGTGACTCCTCTTGTAGACAACAGCACAAGCGCAACTATGACACCTCTTTTGAGCGCACGCACGATTTACACGCTCGCCGCTTCACGGCTGAGCGGCGGATACTTGATTCGTGCTAATAAATCGGCCATTGTAACTCTGCCGGGAGCTATCTTGGGCTACAATGGCGACGGAACTTTAAATTGCCGCGCTTTCGACTTCGCAAATCCGATTGCAACTCAAATTTGTTTAGTAAACATTGTCAATACGACCGACAACTGGATCGAAGCCGACTTAGATGGCTACGATATCACGCACACGGCAAACATCAATTTGGGCGCGCAGGCAGCCATACGTCTTGTGGTCCTCAATTCAAAAGTTCGCTACAGTCTTTGGCGCGTTGAGTTCACAAATTTAAAAAATGCCTACATCAATCATTTTCAATCTAAAAATGGAATCGATTTAGATGGATCGACCGGCTCATGGATCAATGATCTCAATTTTTGGGGCGCGGCTTTCTCTGTTACCGATTCAACAAATAACCATTTCTCGAACGTGACAATTTCCAGCAGCAATGGCGATTCATTTCAGGTGATGGGAACTTCCAGCGACAATTCGTTCGCGGGATTTGTGATCGTGGGGCCGAGTGACGCCGCGATGATTTTAAGCGGAACCGGATTGGCAAACAATGTTTATAGCCGCTTCACCTTAACGTCTTCTTACGGAGGCCACGACCTCTTTCGCGACGACAATTCGAGCCATGAAATCTTCTCGAATTTCGCAATCGCAAACTCCGGAAACGATGGTTTGAAATTAGGCGGCATCGGACAAAACAGCTATTCACAATTTGCGATTTTTGCGGTTGATGGTTCTGGCATTCAAGAAAATGCGCCCAATTTCTTTCATGGATCGTTTCTTCTCGGCACGGCAGGCGGCGGTCACGTTTGCGAGGAAAGCGCAAGTGCTGCCGGACTGACATCAAGTTGTCTTCCTGACGGCTTTTCGCTCGCGAGCAATCATCTTTCGGTGAATATCGCACCACAGGGAGCGGCGGGCAGCGTTTTTGTGGGAGCGGTCCCATCTGACTCGGTGAACACCTCATTTGTCGGAGGACAGGCCAATTATCCGGCCGTCGTTTCAAATTTTGATGGCACGGGATTTCAGAATAAGTTTCGGGTCATTCAGGCTGCCGGAGACACTGCTTTCCCAACCCAACGTGGCGACTGGTACACCGGAATGGGACAAATCTACGACGTTTCGCTCAAAGCAGCTGACACTTACTTACGAAATAAATCTAACAACGGCTCAAGTCCGAATGCGACCATTACCGACGGCACTGCTTGTCCCGCTTGGCTCTCAGGAAACTTAACCCTCACGGATCTCGCCTCGACTCACACATTTTTAAAAAACGCTTACGAGGTCGATGGAGATCTGCAAGGGAATGACAACGGGCTTTGTGAGTCGGGCGAGGTTTGCATTGCCGCGCCTAATTTCGGCGCTTACCAAGGGCACGGCGATTACACCAGCAAGAGCTGCGTTTTCCAAAATGGAATTGTCACGGGCGTAACAATGTATGCGTATCCGAGTAACGGCTATTGAAATTTGATCGCCTAGACTTCTCGCTCTCGGAATGTTTCACTTCGACTCTATGGATATGAAGCAGGCCCTTATCACTGTCAAAGACTCCGCGTTCAAACTCACCCGTGCACGTCAGGCAATTCTCGAAGCCATCTTTCAAGTGAAGGGACCGTTCTCGGCGAATCTTCTCGATGGTCGCATTCAGGCACGAACACCCGCTCGCGGAAAAGAAAGTGAGAAAAAAAACTCAGCCGATGTTGTCACAATTTATCGAAATCTGAGCATCTTTGAAGATCTCAAAATCATCAGTCGTTGCGATTTTTCAGACGGCGAAGTGATGTACGAAGTCATGCATGGGGACCACGCCCATCATCACCATCATATTGTATGCAAGCTCTGTAAAAAAGTTGAGCCGCTCGAATTTTGCATCGTTGAAGGACAAGAGCAAATCCTCGCCAAGCTCGGATACAAAGAGCTCAGTCATCGTTTGGAATTTTCGGGAGTCTGCCCCGACTGTTCAAGTGAGGCCAAAAAAGCCTCACGCCGCGCGAGTTCAATTAAGACGCGAACATGAGCTAGCGGCATGAAAAACACATTGAATTAGAATGTATACATCGCGTTCATCTCAGAACCGTCTGGCGTGATTGAAGGATAAAATGACCAAGTGCTCGCGGTTTCCGTTTTCAACGGATCACGCTTCGGATGCGCTAAGCGCGTCGACATCTTCCCGACAACATAACCGAGTGCGATGCCGAGTGGATAATCTGATGCCCAATGAACTCCGTTGTTCACCATTTCGAGTCCAAGTGCCGTCAACCAAACACCCTCGAGCGGATACAGATAGCAGTTATATTCGGGATAATTTTGCTCGATGATCGTAAAAGTTAACGTCGCCGTCATCACGTGACCACTCGGAAACGCGTCGTACATCGCCGTATTCTCGCCGTAGGAGTGAATGCTCGGAAACGGACGCCAGTCTCCGCGCACCATCGTCGCCTGACCTGGGTCTTCGCGGCCAAATGAGCGCTTGAGCACCTGACTAAACAAAGTCGATGTGATCAAGCCATGCACCAACTCAACGCCCGTGTTGTAAGCGCGATTGTTGTCGGTGAAATAACCTGTCCCAAAAAATCCGAGCGCGATAAGCGAGTGAGTCCACCCGTCGCCTAAAAAGTAGAGGGACGAACCGAGATCACCGGGCACGCGCAAAAGATTGAGACCACCGCCGCTAATGATCGTTTTTGTTCCGTCGCCATTGCCGATGTTCCATTTCCGACCCACCCGAGTCACGCCGTCGTAGATGTCTTGATCATACTGATACAAAACTCCGGTTGTCGCCAATATCGTGGCCCACGCTGGAATCCTTTCCTTCATGAAGGAGTACTGAATCACATCCCACGAAGTTTCTGGAATTTCGGTAAACACTTTGAGAAGTGGAATTTTTTCCTGCACGTTTGGATCGCTGGATTCTGCCACTGGCGTCTGCACGGTCGGTTTAACAGTCGATTGGGCGGAAGGTAGCGCGCGCGGTTGCGCGAGAGATTGAGCAGAGGCTTCGATAGCTGTGTCGCCCTCGGCGTGGGCCAAAGCCGGAGCAGCTACGGTCGCGAGTGAGCACATCGTCAGAATCAAAAATTTCATTCTCATGGACCATCCATTTTCGAATTTATTCGAAGTTTTAGAACGCACAGGCATGGAAAACTACCAAGCGCTTAGCGAGGTTCAGATGCTAGGGTCGAGTGTCAGGTTGTCGTCAGTTTTCCAATATTTCGCGAAATAACAACCTTGAAACAGGGTCGACAAAACGCGTCGAAAGTCGCGATTCGTTAAAATTCTGGACGAGTCTGAGGTCGAAATTCCCGTTTCTAGCCTCTGAGAGCCAAAACTTGGCCCTTAGAATTATGATGTGAACTACACAAATAATTCTAGAAAACTGTACCGCTACGTCGGAACGAAACTGAAATTTACCCAGGCGCTTCGCTTAGTGGCGGTCGTGGCAACAGCCTGCTTGGCGTTTATATCACACGCACAATTGGCATCAGCCGATACACTCACTGTCTACGCTTATCCTTCCCCGACTGGAATCAACTGGTCGAGTCCAAACTCCCTCGCATGGAGCACCGTCGCCAGCATGTTGGTCTCTGACAAACAACTGCACAGCGTTCACGCCATTGGCCACATGAACTTCGATTTAAATTGTGATCGCTCAAGCCAAGTGCCAGCTGGCGCGCGCATCGTGACCGGCCAGACTTCGCAAAGCAGCAGCGAAGAAATGAGTGAGATTTTCAAGCAAGGTTATGGACTTCAGGTTTTTCTCACGCCCGTTTTGGGCCGCTGGGAAGCACAGTCTGATATCGAAGCCGATCTTGCGGTTCGAGAGAGGCGAGGCTCAGTTGCATTCATCGAATTTACGATTGCTCCCAGCGCTTGCGCGCGTGTCGTAGAATATTTGAAAGAATACAAAGCTCGCGGCTTCGATCAAATTTACGGAAGTCTGCAAAATCGGCCTCGTTATCAAGAGGGCGGAGGCTGCAGTGCGTTCACCGAGAGCGTTATGGAAGTCGCGGGCCTCATGGATCCAATCTGGTCGACCTACTTCCGCCACCACGTGAACGTGCCAAATACGTTACTCGGAGGCCCAAATGGTCGAAATGTGCCTTTCACCGATCTCATGTTTAGCTTCGAATCGTTGAGCTGGAGCGAAACGACTCACGACGCCTACTCCCTCGATTTCTGGGACCCATATTACACCTATTATTGGATTGAGCAGGCGGCACGTCGCCCGCTCCTCCTCCAGAATTTCCGTTACACATCAGCTAGGAAAATGAATGCGATGGGCATCGCGATCGACGCAAGAAATTCTCCGACGCCGACTGACGGATTCTGGCTCAATTAAAATTTAAATCCGGTTGTGAGTTCAAGCGCGACACCTGAAAGGCTTGGTGATTCGCGCGTCTCCCTGCCCTTTGCGTCGCGGATCGTGATCTGATCGTTGCCGAGAGCCAATCGCCCGCCTGCCCCAAGCATCAAGTTGAAGGTCTGCCAAAACCAACCGTAACCGACGATGCCCGCGCACACGAAATCGCTTCCCTGACCCGACGCAGATCCATTCGTGTCCGATGTGTTGAGAGCGTCGCTGACATATTTGAGCGATGGCCCAATGTAGAATCCCGAGTTAAAGGTGCCATTCACAAACCAGTTCAATCGCACTCCAATGGAAGTGAGTTTGACATCCAATTTGGAGTTGTACTGATCCGAAGAGTCCATTTTGAAATGGAGATACTCTAGCTCTGGCCCGACCGAGAAGCCGTCTCCGATGTTCACATCGAGGTCAACTCCTAGTGCTCCAATGATCACGCCTAGGGGATCAAAACGCACATTGAATGTGTCGGCATCCGAACCGAATGCATGAGTCGAACTCACGATGCAAAATATAAAAACAGCTCCCACCAGAGACTTTGTCAAATGCTTGGTCCTAAAGATGAAATTACTCCTCAGCAGCTTCATTCAAGTAAACCTTTAGAGGGCTCTTGCAAAACCAATTCGCGCGACTCGCGCACTGGGCCGTCACTGCGGCCGTCGTCTTCTTGTTTTCTTTTGAGAGCCACTCGTTCGTGTTTTTCAGGC
>JAYVND010000521.1:0-4010 GCA_043758635.1 Bdellovibrionales bacterium | reverse complement strand
CGAAGCTTCGATGAAGATCAGCAAGTTTCGTTATTTGGGTTTGCAGAGGAGTTTGCAAACGACTTGATTCCACCATCAACTTCGCTGCTCCTTCCATTTTACGACTTGGTCGATATGGAATGCTATGCGCTTGCAAAAGTCTGCGAACTTGAAGAGCTCCCATTTTGCGCTATCAAGTATATCAGTGACGGCGCTGACGCCTCGGCAACCAATGACTGGCAGGCCAATCTTCCGAGAGCCGCTGCTGCATTTGCGGCGTTGTTTCCAGAAATTCTGGCGCAACTTTAGAAGGCACTCATTAAGAAAGAGATTTGGACACAGCTCGCGTGCGAAAATTTAGAACTTTCGCGAGAGTCGAACCCGCAGGTAGATCTTCGTTACCAGGAGACAAGCTCGGAACGCCAGATGGGCCCGCAAATGAGCTCGCAGTTGAGCTCGCAGTTGTGCTCGCAAATGAGCTCGCAGACGAGCACGCAGATGGACCCGCAGATGGGCTCGGAAAAGGATTGTGAGATAGGATAGAAACGTGAGCCGGCAAGGCATTTCGCGACGCCTTGACCGGCGAGCGAAGCTTGTTCAGCTCACGCATCTGGTAGCCAAGTTTTGCAATAAGGTCTTCGGCCACTCGCATCTGCAATCGCAAATCTTGAAGTACCGCCGAAGCGGCACGCGCTGTTGCCGTTCTCCGAATTCTCGAGAGTTGCTGAGTTGCCAAGTTCCGTTCGCACCGCGGCAGCATCGGCAGACGAATCGAATCATGCTCCCGAGATGCGAGAGTGAGCCTTGTGGAGAGCGTGCCATTGGAAGCGAGAACCGAGAGTCGAGCAATGAGTGAGTGAGAATCCATCCGTGACATCCATCTACCTCTGTCTCCAAGTTTGCCACAACACCAGCCGCACACACAAATTTTGCGAAAAATAATGCGAGATGGATGGAACTTTTCTCACTGCGTTGTGTGTAAAAGAATTCTTGGCCGTTTTCCTCAGCCGAATTTGTAGGAATGGTCACAAAGACTGAAAGGAGCCCGGCCCACTTTCGGAACCGGTCTTATCTCGAAGTTGAAGACGTTTCTTACTGGTAGATCACGTTTAGGTCGGAGACATCTGACCATTCTGATTGAGCGCGACCCTTTTGATAACGAACGCGCCAGAAAACATGACCTTCAGGAAGTGGTTTCTGAAACACAAACGATGCACCCTGCACTTTGATTTCAGCAATCTTCGATTGAAAGTCTGCATCTTGAGCGATTTCAAGAACGTAGAAACTTGCTTCCCTGACTGGTTTCCATTTGAAGTCGACAAATGTCGGCGAGCTTTCGAGAGATATGAGTGAGCTCTGAGGTTGCGGCTCGCGTAAAATTGGAGCGGTGATTCTTGGCATTGCGAGGCCAGCAATTGGAACTGGCTTCTGAGTTGCGACTTTCAATGGGACTGCTACTGGAGCAGGCCCGCCGGGTTCTGGTGGTTTGAACGCGGCGACTTCTCGCTTTGGAAGTGCTTTGAATGGCGCCGCAACAACTTTACGTAAATCAGCGACGACAACTTTTGAGTAGCCGCTAATCGGTACACCATCTTTATCTATTGCTCGAACGCGTGCAGCGTAGGTCATTGGATGAGTAACTGAGATTTGCTTTTTGTTGGTCTTCACTTTAAAAGTTTTTGAACGGGTGAACTGGGGATCTGATCCCCACTGAACTTCGTATTGGTCTGCAAAAACTTGGTTGTTCCATTCCAGTTTGAAGTCGTGTTTCACGCTGCTATTTCTTGCGGATTGGTCTGAGTCAAATTTCGCAATTTGCGCCTTCGGTGCTTTCATTTTAGGTGGCTCGACCGTGACGGTGAGCTTGATCGGCTCTGAAGCATCACTTAAGTGGCCTGAAGCATCTTTGCTGCGCACGCGTACAAAGGTAACGCCCGGATGCACTTGATCTGGTACGAAGCTCGGTTCATTCACATCATAAAGCGAAGCGTTTTTAAACTCGGCATTGCGGGACTCTTCCACTTGGTAGCCGCCGCTTGCCTCTGTGACAGCCGGCCATGCAAGCGGTTGAAGATCATGTGGTTGGACGCCTTGGTCATCGGTGACCGGACCAAGCAAACCTTTGAGCGCGCGCTCTGGAATTTCGTAGTGCCAATCATTCTGCGTGATGAGGGGAGCACCGAGAGGAGCTGCTGCCGCATCAACTGAAAATGTTTGTGTGCGACTCCAAGGAGCATCTTTGCGATCCGGGTTAGTGCCCATAACACGCCAAGAATAATGGCCTTGGGCAAGCCCTTTTGTCTTCATGTGTGGGGCGGTTGGTTTTTCATCAACAACGACCGTCTTAAATTCTGGATCACTTGCCACTTGAAGGTGGTAAGCAGTGGAACCGGTGGTGTCTTCCCATACGATTGGAACCTCAACCGTTGGTGCATCGCTTGGAAGAGTGAATGCGTAAGCGTCGTTTGGTGATACGAGCTTGGGCGGAACATCACTGTAAACGGTCAGTCGAGCCGGTAAACTTGGTAGACCCTCTTTGGATGGACGCACTCGCCAGTAGAATTCGCCAGGCGGTCGAGATTCTTCTGCCAACTGGTAAGAAGTTCCTTGCATGGTTGCATTGTAAATCGGGTGCTCGAAGCTTGTCGTTTTTGAAAGCTCGATCACGTACTGAGTGTCGGGTTTGCTACTCGTCCAGTTGAAGTCGACATTTTTACCCATCGCAAGCCACATTATTTTTCCAGTCGGCGGGCTCACAAGACTCAGCTGCACTTTGGAAACGACCGGCGGCAGATCTTTGACGAGTTCAACGACTTCGTTTTTCAAAACAACTTTGTCTTGAATTTTTAGCTCTCCGCTTACAACTTGAATCGTTGTCTTATGGCTTTTCTCAGCCCGCACAATGCGAACTTGCGCGTCTTTTCCTTCGAGAGTTTTAACTTCGCTGCCTTGTTTTAAAAGAAGGGGCTGATTTTTTTCAACATGGCCTTCGAGGGAACCATACTGGAGGTCGACTTCGAGTTTGTTTCCTTTTGTGCGAATCACTATCAAAGATTTTGGATCGACTGCGATCTGGCCGCCTTT
The DNA here is from genome assembly GCA_043758635.1 of Bdellovibrionales bacterium. Lineage (GTDB taxonomy): Bacteria > Bdellovibrionota > Bdellovibrionia > Bdellovibrionales > JAMPXM01 > JAYVND01. The sequence continues at coordinate 947 of JAYVND010000521.1, read as the reverse complement.
GTCGAGTAGGATCATTGCATCAGAGCCGTCGCCCGTGAAGACGCTATCACCTTCATAAACATTGTCGGCCGACGCGACAGTCCCCCATGAGAGTCCGCCATCGACTTTGCGTCGAACATCGTTGTGGCTCTTGCTGATTTTTCCAACTGGCGTGAGCTGACCGTGACTTTTGCCTGAGAAAAAGCTGTCTCCGAAGAAGAAGAACGCCGCGCCGCCAATCGCCATAATCGCGACCGCAACAATCGCAAGATCCATTCCCACCTTGCGTACTTTTGGCGCTTCGAATTCATTTTCGGCGTACTCATCATCTTGAGAAGCATGAGAAGCTCCACCAACATCGTGGCGAGCGGTCGTTTCGGCTTTCGGAAGTGGACGAAGTTGCGAAACCGATGCTGCCGTCGCTGAACTTACTTCAGAGGAAGCGGTTGCTGGTCGAAGTGGGGTAATGGCGCTTGGGGCCGGGGCGCTTGTTGGCCCACGCGACTGGCCAGTGGTTTGACCGGTTGTCTGACCCTTTGGCGATGCAGTGCTGAAGATTTCATTCACACTCGGCGGCGGTGGAGTTGAAATTTTCACGCCGGTTCGGGTTTCGAGGCTGATGTCGATTTCGCCAGGCATTCCGTTCTGATTCGACGAATTCTGAGATAGTGAATTCTGAGCGGATCCATCGATGTCGGGCACATGATTTTGCAGTGAAGCCAATTCGTCGTCATTGCTTCGTGCGCCTGAACGACTGAATTTCGATTTCAAATTTTGAATCATCTGCGTGAGAGATTGAGCCATTTGATCCTCTTTCGTCTTAATACGTATCGAACCATTTGCGTCATTAGTTGACAGGCGAAGGTCCAGTGAGAGGTCCAGTCTTTGAGAAAGTCTGTTATGCGATGGTCCCACCATTAAGTTTTGAGCGGCGACAGGCCGATACAACGGCATGGCGAATATGAAAG
>JAYVND010000520.1:0-4012 GCA_043758635.1 Bdellovibrionales bacterium | reverse complement strand
GATCCTGTCGAGATCAATCAGTTCGGAGAGCATATGATCCTCGGCCAAATTCTTGAGCCTCTTGTCGAAGCTGATCGTTCCGGTGACACCGTACCCGGGCTAGCTGAGAGCTGGCAGTTATCTGAGGACGGAAAAGTTTTGACGTTCAACCTCCGCAAAACGGCCGTCTTCTCCAATGGCACGCCTGTTACCGCAAGAGATGTGAAGGCAACGCTCGAGAGAAACATCCACAGCAAGTCGCAGTCGGCGAACTTCATAAAGAATATCGTAAAAGTGGATGCGGCGAGTGTGCACGTTGTTGTTCTGCATCTCCACGAGCACAACGTCTCGCTCCTGAAAGCTCTCAGTCGCGATCAGCTCGGAATTCTGCCGGCTGGTTGGAAATTCGATTCGGAATCAAAAGAACCGTATATCGGGAGCGGCGCTTACCGACTGGTCAGGGAAGATGGCCACTGGAATTTGATAAGTAATTCTAAATGGCCGAAATCAGACAAGGTTGCGATCAAAAAATGGGAACTTGCTTTCCTCACCTCCAAAAATGAGGTGCCTCAAGACGTACTGCCAGATTATGTGCCAATTGCGACCCTCGCCGTAAAAGATGCAATCTCCAAAGAGAAAGGCTACCTCGCAGATGAGCATGTTATTAAAGAACAGGTGAGCTTTGCTCAGACTTCTGCCTGGTGGTATCCGCACGGGGTAAGATATAGAGATACCGCCTTCCAGCATCTAGCAATGGAAGTCATGAGGGAGCTCATCGAACTCAAATCAAAATCGCGAGGATTTGAACGTGCAACGGGCATCGTGCCGGTCGGCGTCGCTGGACATTTATCAGAGCAAGTGAAAGTTGAGAAGCGCGTTGTTGCGCCGAAGGAGAGAACGAAACTGAAAATCGCAGGATTTTCAGGCGTTTTCGATTTTTTGATTACAGGCGAAGATGCGAAGGCGATTTTAGAAAAGTACAATGTTGAGCCGGAAATGATTCCGTACCTCCCTCCGACGCTGAAACATCTTAAAGACCAGAAGCCTGATATTGTGATGGGTAGCTGGGCCGGTGGCTTCAACGATCCGGACGGATTTTTGCCGCTTTTAAATGATCTTCTCGATGTAGATTTCGTTAAGTATCTTGGCGATATGGCACCTACTTATTTGGAAGCGCGCGAAGCCCAAGACTGGACGACTCGGAGCGGGTTATTCCGTAATTTCAATCGCGCGCTGATCGAAAAGGAAATGATGGTTCCGGGTTGGAAAGTGCAATTTTTCTCGATCACAAAAAAAACGTTTTCGGAAACAGAAGTCGGATTTCGGTATACGCCACGTTTCGTTAACGTCAAAACGGTGAATTGAAAAATGGAATTGAATGGTGGAATGCTACAAATGAGCTTTAGAAGATTCATAACCACCGTCGTGTGCGGTGTAGTTTTGATCTTCTCGCTTACCACCACATCTTTCCAAATCTGGCGCGAGTATAGTGCGGAAACTCAGTCCCGAGCGCAATATCAAAAAGTTATTTTCGATCTTTTTCAAAATTCTATGCGAGAACCGCTGATACAGGGGAGCTTCATAGAGGCAACCGCACGCGCAGACAAACTCTCGCACCAACCTAACATTGCATGCGTGGGAGTAGTCGCTGAGAATAGAACGCTTTCAGACTGCGGCACAGATGCAGCACACCGTCGCCATTCAGCCGTGATTTCTGCTCCACTCTCATATGGTGGATCGGGCTCACCAACCCTGGCACAACTGACATTGGTTTTTGATGACTCGGATCTCTTTCGGCAACTGATTGTTCGCTCAGCAGAAGCCATTGGGGCCAACCTGTTGTTTGGATTTTTAATTTTTCTATTATTTAACTGGGCATTTAAAACGCTCGAGCGGGAGTTGGAGCTCGTCGTTGACGCGGCCGAAAACTCGAGCGACGCAGGCGTGAGCTACAATCGACTCCGTATCCGCGAGTTCTCCTACCTTGCTGAGCGCATTCGGATCATCTTTGGGCGCATAAAAGAAGATGCGGAGGTTCGAAGTATTGCTGAGCTCGCGAAGGATCTCGCTCATGACATTTGCTCACCTTTGGCGGTGTTAAGTGTCGCGACAGAAGACCTGCCGGACGCGCTAGAGGTAAATCGCTCACAGATTAGAAATGCAGTTGCGAGTATCAACGACATTGCAAATTCGCTCCTCCTGCGGGTGCCTAGCGAAGTGGAGCGCCGATCGTCGTCCGCTAGCGTGAGATTGGTAGAGTCTCATCAGATGATGGGCCTGCTTGACCAGATCATTTCAGGGAAGCGAGTGGAGTACCGAAAACGGAAAACACTGAAAATTGAATTTCGAAGCAATCCCGGCGACTACAGCCTTTTTGCCCGTCTTGACGCTAGCGACTTTAAACGGGTGGTGTCGAATTTAGTGAATAACTCGGTGGAGGCTCTCGGCGATGCGGAGGGTCTAATCTCGGCAGAGTTGGAAAACTCCGCAGATTATTTCTCCGTGAAGATTGTTGACGACGGACCTGGCATCCCTTCAGAAATTTTGCATGAACTCTTGTCAAAAAACATAACAACGAAGGAAAGTGGTCACGGGTTAGGCCTTCGTTCGGCGAAGCAGCGTATTGAGACATGGGGTGGAGAAATTGCAATCACCTCTAGTCCAGGTTCAACCGTCGTGACAATTCGAATCCCAAAATCTAGGCCGCCTTCGTGGTTTGTTCCGAACTTGGAAATTTCGGAGGGTTGTGAGGTCATTGTTCTAGATGACGATCCGGGCATTCATGAAATCTGGTCAACGAGACTTAAGATATGGTTAGCAGACGAGAGTATCACTCTTAAAAAATTCACAAAGGCTTCGGAACTGATCTATTGGATTGATCGTACCGACGAAGCAAACCGTCTCTTTCTGATCGACTACGAGCTCATTGGCCAGAGAATCACGGGGCTCGACCTGATTGAAAAGCTGAAAATTGAAGGTGACGCAATTCTAGTAACCAGTCGTCACGACGAAGCGGAAGTCCGGGATCGAGCCGAATTTCTCGGCGTTCCGGTACTTTCGAAAATGCTCGCGGGCTACGTACCGATAAAATTTGCGGAAAATATTGATGCTACTTTCGACGCTGTTGCGAGCCCCCGCTGACTAACGCAAAATGATGAAGCTGCTTCAATTGAAAACTGCAAGAGACTGCATTGAACGTCTTCATCACAAAACGAGCATTTCGGACCCCAGCTCCGCATTAGTTGTTGCTGACGGTAGTTTACGCGACGCGAGTTGGTGACGCCCACTGCACAGTGCAGTTTTTGTGAAAACGAGAGGATGAGTTAAGATGGACCATTTAATAACGATACGACGCTACGTTGAGGCAATGAATGAAAGTTCTGAATATCATCTGGTCGTAATCAATGGACCGCCGGGCTGGGGAAAATCATCGACAGTAGAAAGAGCACTTAAAGACGGCGGGTTCGAGAGCATTTCGCTTGCGTCGTTTTCAACGCCACTCAATCTATATAATTTTTTGAGCAAGCACGATCAATCGATTGTTCTCATTGACGACGCCTCAGGTGTGTTTACTGAGCCGAGTTCGATGGCCATCCTGAAGGCCGCTACCTGGCCCCAAGGAGACGGACGAAGAATGGTCCGGTGGGGGTCGACATCGGGAAAAGCGATCTTGCCGGAATTCGAGTTCAGAGGAAAATTCGTAATCATCTGCAATTCTTTCCCGAATTCTGCAGATGGTGAAGCAATTAAATCGCGTGGATTTAGCTGGAATCTAGACGTCTCGGAGCACGAAGCGAGATCACTCTTGAGAGCGGCAGCATTGGATGAAAAACGCTTTCCCTTGACGCGAATCGCGATCGACGTAGCCGCTTTTCTTTGTGAAAGAATCAACGGCCAAACAGTTTCAAAAATTAATTTTCGCACGCTCGGGAAAGGTTACCAGTTGGCCAAAGTGCATCCTGCGGAATGGCGTGATTTGCTTATTCCGATGCTTCCGTTTGAGACGGTAGATCCTATGAAGGTCGTCAAGGAG
>JAYVND010000519.1:0-4022 GCA_043758635.1 Bdellovibrionales bacterium | reverse complement strand
AATCGATCTTGACTCTCAATCAGTCTTTCTTTGGATTCTTTTTCCGCGTGGATATCGGTGTTCGTTCCAAACCAACCGGTGACTATTCCATCAGAGTTTTTTAGTGGTTGAGCACGCGATAGAAACCACCGGTACTCACCGGTCGCCGAGCGCAACTGAAAAACGTCTTCCCATGGCTTTCCAGACTCCAAAGATTTTTTCCACACCGGGAGCATTTTCGGCAACAGCTCCGGATTGTGAACCCGTTCCCAGCCCCAGCCCTGCATTTCTTCGAAGGTTGTACCTGTATACTCGTACCACCGATCGTTGTACCACGAGATGTGCCCAGTTTTGTCAGCCATCCATGTCAGCTGCGGTATCGAATTTGCGAGAGTTCTAAATTCTTGTTCTTTGTTCTTTAATTCTAGCTCCGTAATTTTTCGATCGGTAATATCTAAAGATGTTCCGAGAAAACGAGCGGACTCGCCATGAAGTCCCTGCTGAAGTCGACCTTGTGCTCGAATCCAGACTGTCTCCTTATCTGACTTTAAAACTCTATAATCAAAACTGAATTCATCCCCTGTATCGAGCGCTTTGTTGATTGCCGCTAATACTTCGTCTCGATCAGCTGGGTGAACTTTTTCGATTGCAGACTGCATAGAATTCGCGAAAATCTCTATGCCCCAATCGTGCGACATTCTATCGCTGATGGAGACATAACCAGTTTTAGTGTCCAACTCCCAAAACCCAAGTCTTGCCGTTTCAAGCACTTGCGCCAATCGACGTTCGCTATGAGCAATTTTCTCAGCGGCAAGCTTTTGCGCAGTGATATCTACGTTCATGCCGACCCAACCTCTGACCGCGCCATCTGAATTTAGCAATGGTACGCCCTTGACGGTCGTCCAACGCCAGTCAGCGCTGTGATGGAAGATTCGATACTCCATTTCAAAAGTCGTTCGGTTTTCAATCGCAACTCGCCAAAGGTGAGCGACTCTCTCTTTGTCATCTGGGTGTATAGAACTCAGCCAACCGGCACCTCTCCATTCATTGAATGTTTGGCCCGTGAACGCGCGCCACGATGGCGAGTCTTCTGTCACTTCACCAGTCGCATCGGTGGTCCAAACAATCTGCGAAGACGCGTCAATCAACGCTTTGTATTTAACTTCCGCTTCACGCAGGTTGGTTATATCGAAGAATGTAACAACGCTTCCGTCTAGTGTTTCATCATGCGACTTGTAGGGGATAATACGTCGCAAATAAACTGTTCCATCTGGTAATACTAATTCTGATTCATGCTTGATTGCAGAGTCTGAGTTATCAGTTAACTCGAGATACGGAGGCATCTCGGTCCGCGCATTGAAACTTCTGATATCGCGTCCGATATCGCTTAACTCGATGGGATAGAACTTTGTGACGGCAGGAGTAAAACCTCTGATCTTTAAATCGGGTGCCAAAAACAAAGTTGCGATTTGAGTGCTGGCAAGAAGATTTTCCAGATCAGTATTAGATCTCTGAAGTGTTTCATTAAATATTTGAACATCTTCTTTTGAAGCTTCAAGCTCTTCATTGGCGCTCTGAAGCTCTTCATTCATTGATAGTAGTTCTTCATTTGATGACTTGAGCTCTTCGTTTGAAGCCTCGAGATCTTGCACCGTCCGATCGAGTTGGTCGCGAGCGGTCATCAGCTCTTTTTCTAACTGCTCAACGACTGCAATATTAATCTTTTGCGCCTCATCACCAGTAATGGCCCTATCGGCTTCGACAAGCTCACCCATGTATTGGAAAACAACCATAAATAGGCTCGAGTCTTCGCCAAGCAGGGGCATGGGTTGAACAACGAGTCCGATACGTTGAAGCACGCCTTCGATTTTTAGTGTTGAAGACTCATGTGAAATTTGACGTTTGTGCTTTTTAGCTTCTGAAAAAATTGTCCTCAGCGCGACTCGCAAATTTGGATGAACAATTTTTAGAATGTTGTTTTGGAAAAGCCCTTCCGATAATTGCAAGTATTTGTTCATCCCAGATGAAACTGAAACTAGATTTCCATCTTCATTCACCACCGCGTATCTAGGACAAAATTCGTCGAGCACGATTCGCTGAGCGACTAAGTGCAGTTCTTGATCATGGTTCTTAGGAGTTTCTTGGAAGTGCGGCATGTAATTAGGAAGGCTCGATGAAAAATGAGTCGGGGGTCTGATTGAAGTGGACTTTCTTTGAGCCATCCGATGCTTCGCCGAGACTGTTTTAAAAAGTTCTTTATGGGTGCTGAGAGTCTCGCTGTTACCTAAAAATAAATAGCCGTTGGGCTTCAAAGCATAGTGGAAAACCGGAATCAGTTTTTTCTGCAGGTGCAGCCCTAAGTAAATAAGTACGTTCCGGCAGGAAATAAGATCGAGATGAGAAAATGGCGGATCATTAATCAGGTTATGGGACGAGAAGAGGCACAGTTCTCTAATTTCCTTCGAGATATGGTATCTACCAGCTTTCCGTACGAAATATTTCGACAGACGATCGGGTGACACAACGGACGATATGGAAAGTGAGTAAGCACCTTTTCTAGCCTGTCCAAGGGCTTGTTCGTCGATGTCGGTTGCAATAATTTGAACTTCTGGAGCCGAATTCAGTTTCTCGAACTCTTCCTTGATGATCATTGCGAGCGAATAGACTTCCTCTCCCGTTGAACACCCGGCGACCCAAACGCGGTACTTCTCGCCCTTCGGCCGAGCTGCAAGCGACTTAGCGATAATCTCATCTCGCAGGGCGAGGAAGGCTTCTGGATCTCTGAAGAAGCTCGTGACATTGATGAGCAACTCTCTAAAGAGCGAGTCGACTTCGTCTTGCGAAGTACGAAGTTTATCGACATAGGCTTCGACTGAAATAAGTTGCAGGACCTGCATACGTCGCTGAATACGCCGGATAAGAGTGCTTGTTTTATAGTGTTTAAAATCGTGCCTTGTTACTCTCAGCAGGATTTCGCAGATACTTATGAGCGCAGCACCAATTTGCCCCTGAATTGAAGCTGAGGATTTTTTTTCGCTAAGCCTCACCAGATAGTGAGCGTAGGCCGAAAGTTCAGTATGAATCTCGTCGGGTTTCAAAATGTGATCGACCACCCCGCTTGCAATTGCACTCTCGGGCATCGAAGGATGATCTGCCGTCTCCGGAGCCTGGGCAATTGTCATCCCGCCAGCCTGACTGATCGCTTTCAAACCCTGCGAGCCATCACACCCTTCGCCAGATAAAATGACACCTACTGAACAGGGCCCTTGATCTTCGGCAATCGACGCAAAGCCAAAATCTATGACCCTCTGGCTCTCCTCGCGGTTTTTGGCGATTTTGACCGTAAACTTGCCCCTCTTGAGCGTAAGCAGTCCATGCGGTGGGGCGATGTAAAGGTTTCCAGCTTCAATGCTCACACCGTCGGCAATATCGACAACTGGCATAGACGTCATGCGGCTCATGACTTCGTGAGCCAGGTGCTGGCCCGAGGCATCGATATGCTGAATCAACACGACAGCAATGTTAGGAGATTCAAATTTTCGTGAAAGAGCGCTTCGGACTGCAGACAAGCCGCCAGCCGACGCGCCAATGCAGATCACAGCTAGCCTTATCGCGGCACCGTCGGACTGGCGTGCCTTTTTAGCAGGGAGCTTCCTGGATTTAGGCATTACACACCGTCGTCAATGAGAGTTAAATTGTTGTTTACTATAAGTGCAATTTACGAACTCTGGCAACGGTTCTCAGCGAAGACGCAAGGCCTGAGCCCTTTGCAAGTTGAATTTTATGATCAGCTGATTCTATTGATGCTGCATTTCAGAGGCCGTTGCGGTGGGCCACGCATGTCGTCCTTCATCGATCACTTCCGACGAATCTTCAGACAGCAAATAACCTTTTTTTACGAGTGCATCTGTCGCGGCTTTTAATTTTTTCTCGAAGATTTCATAACTGGGATAAAGCTCAGATATTGTTGGACGTCGATCATTCTCTGACTTTGATTTGCCGTCAATTGCGTAAGGAAAAGTTGAGCCCCGGAGTCCACACAG
>JAYVND010000518.1:0-4022 GCA_043758635.1 Bdellovibrionales bacterium | reverse complement strand
GTCGAATCAGGATTTGGATAATAAGGGATTTTATCAACGCTCGGATGAAACACTTTCTTGGGAACTGAAGGATCCCCAGCACTTGGGTCAGGCCAACTCGTTCCGCTTGGTGCGATTGGCTCCGTGACGGAGAGACCAAGAGGAAAGAGATCTTTAAAATCCTCGGGTGAGAGCGCATTGAAACTTCGTGACAGCGTTAGATCATTCGAAAATCCCGCCAAATTGTAGGCCATGAATTTCAGCAGGAACGCGGCCTTCTCAGGCTTCCATTCTTCTGGCGCAAAACCTAAAAGTCGGTATTCAAATGGCAAATTTTCTGGCTTGAGAGAATGAATATAGGCGTTCACTCCGTTTGCGTAGGCAATCAGGGGCCTCGCGGTCGTCGGATCCGCCATCATCAATGTTGCCGCATCCCGTGCCGCTTGCGGCAAACCCATTTTCGTAAAAATTCGATCTACTTCGATCGTCCGTGGACCAACCATCTCGGAGAGCCGTCCACCGGCGAGTCGCGAAACAAAATCCATCTGCCAGAGTCGATCCGTCGCGACGACGTAACCCTGAGCGAAATAGAGGTCGTCGTCGTTGTCGGCAAAAATATGTTTCACCTGGTCACGATCGACCCGAATCGTGACAGGCGCAGATAAGCCTGGAAGTTGGAACTGATTGTCGCCAGAAACACGCTCGAACTGCGACTCGTGTGAGATCCAAATACCGCGAAACGGACTCAAGAGCTGACCTAGCGGCGGCAAATTATTCCAGCTATGGTCGAGCGCGCACACGGAGCCAACAAGGAGTAGCAGTTTCAACCCGAAGCGAATCAAGCCGCCGAGTGGCCCAAAATAAAGTTCTCCTGGACCGCTGGTCGAGTCCCCAGATTTACGCTGTCGCGACTCTTCATTTCGAACGCGATCAAAAAGAGAGATCGAGCTTGTAGAGGAAATTGTGTCAGTCGAATCTATAGATTTCGTTTGCGAAACTCCAGGCTCCAACGACGAATCGGATGTCGCAGCCGGGGTCGAAATGTAGGAGACCTTCGATAATTGTTTGGCCAGCACGCCTTTGCTAACAGCTCTGCTCACATCGTCGCTCACATCGTCGCTCACGCTCATCTGCCTCAAGTATTTTTTCAGGATGTTTGAAAGAGATAACATCAAAGTTTGACCCTCTCAAAAGAAAAGCTTTAAAATTCGTTAAAGTCGAAGTTTGTCCAGCGTACTCCACCCGCATAATTTCGTCGTTAAACGGCATGCCTTTCTCCGGAGAAATGAAATGAAACGATCTAGCTTATTCGGAAAAAGGCACGTGACTTCACGTTCAATCGCGCACTTAAACCCTCGTCTAAGTTTTTATTCAAATTTACTGTTGATTTTGCGCGTCACTTCCCTCTTGAGCTTCGTCTGCATTTCACTTGCGCAGGCTGAGCAAACGGCGCTGATTACCACTCCGAATCTGCCATTAGCAGCTATCCCAGTCACAGCGCCAATCACAGCGCCAGTTGAAACAAGTTCAAGTCCCTTGCCACCACCACTCGTTTTCGCTTCGGCGCACTCGGCTGACCCCCAATTAGATACTGCGCTTTTAAACGAAGGTTTAACTGGCTGGCATTTTGGTGCAAATTTGAACTTTGAACTTCCACTTCCTCTTGAAAATGGGGGCCTCCCGCAAAATCGCCTAACCACACGCGAGGCCGCAATTCACGCGCATGGGATGATCGATCAGGTGATTGAAGCTTATTTGAATTTTCGTGCCCATGATGACCCTGGCAGTTTTTTGTTTGAGATGCGCGAGGCATGGGTTGCGAGCCATATTGATGAATCGCACGAAAATGAATTCAAAATTGGAAAATTCGCGCTTACGATTGATGCCGTCAATCCAATGCGGCCATTTCAGCGACCTTTCATCACATCGCCGTTCATCCAGTCGACATTTGTCGCAAAGGATCAAGAACTCGATGCGGGACTAGAATACCACTGGCATCACGAGGTATCGACACATGCTTTGTTGAGTGTGTTTGCCGGACTCGCGTCTGGTTATTGCTACGGAGATTGCTCGCCGCTTAATAACGGTGAGCGTCCGCTCGTCCCTGTTTATTACGCGCATCCAAATTTCGAACTCCGCTGGGGAAATAGTACATCCGCCAGCGGTTTGACTTATTTGGGCTTTAAGGACGCTGATTCCACCGCGACGCAGTTAATAGGGCTTGATGAAATGTGGACGTCTGGAGTTCTTCAAAGCGGGCCCTACACGAATGCTAAATGGATTTTGTTGACCGAATGGTTCTTCCGCTCCAAATTCCCGAACGCACTCCCCGTTCAAAATCAAGAGGGCGCTTTTTTGCTGCTGGGCCATGCGTTCAGTTCGCGCCTTTCGACCAATCTACGATTGGAATTTTTCACTGAGCCGACTCTTCGCGACAGCGATGGCAACCGCCGCTCAAATTTAACTGAGGGCATATCGCCCTTCGTTGCTTACAAAACTACATCTCACACCGAGTTGCGTGGACAGTACAGCTGGTCTCAGATGAAGCAAAATGGTTCGAGCACGAACATTGGACAGGCCTTTGCACTTCAGTTGGTTGCCGATCTCGGGGATCCGGATATTCGATGACCCCTACCGAAAAATTGCTAAGCGATTTGGCCTTGCGTGGTTACTCAGTTTGCCAAGAATTTTTATCTCCCGCAGAAGCAACTGCACTTGCAAATGAAGCAGAAAACTTGCGCGCAGCAGGTGCTTTCAAAGTCGCGGGCGTCGGCAAAGGGCAGGCGAATGTCACCGATGCGGCGATTCGCCGCGACGAAACTCTTTGGTTTGACGAGCAGAACCTCCGCCCGGCACAGGCCGAATTCTGGGCAAAGCTCGAAGCGCTGAAAGCGTCGTTCAATCAGGCGCTTTATTTAGGATTGTGGGACGTCGAGGGGCACTTCGCATTCTATGCACCGGGCGCCTTTTACCAAAAACATTTGGATCGTTTTCGCAGCGAAGATCTGAGGTCGGTGTCGTGTGTTCTGTATCTAAATCCCGACTGGCAAAAAGGCGACGGGGGCGAACTCAAACTTCACCTGTATCGAGGGCACAGCGCACTGATTGAGCCCCGCGGCGGGACTTTGGTTTGCTTTCTAAGCGACAAAATCGAGCATGAAGTGCTGAAAACCAATGCTCCGCGCTTAAGCTTTGCGGGTTGGTTCAGACGTCGCAGCGCTCGTGGTTGATTGCTATCTTTTCCTTGACGCTCCGGTGAGCCCAGGCATAAGTTGACAGCTCGCTTAAGCGATCGTGTGGCGCAGTTGGTAGCGCGTTTCCTTGACATGGAAGAGGTCACAGGTTCGAGTCCTGTCACGATCACCATTTCCTGAGTAATTTCGATAACTTAGATCACTTTTGTTACCCTTTCGGGTAACACGGGTAACCGGCGATTTTAAAGGGCTCTTGCGTTTCAACCGAAAGGTGTCGCATGAGTTTCATCGTCCGCCCGTCTGGAAAAACCAAGTTCAAACTATCTCAAATCGTAGCCTACAATGGCGACAAACGAGTCAACAAAGCCGTCCCAAAAGAGGCTTGGTCAGAGCTTGGCTTCACGCCTGAAATGGGTATTGAAGCCGCACGGAAGCGTGCAAGCCAACTCAATAGAATGAACAGTCTCGAACGCAAGGCCGTCGCTGGTGCTGCTCGTCGGGTTCGTGAAATCAAACTTGTCAAATCTGAGTACCTACCGCCTGAGATCTGCGAGAAATTTGTTGATTGGCTTGAAGAGAACAAAATCCGTGGCGTTGAGAGCCGCTTCAAGATGCGCTCCCATTGGGAAAAAGCTCAAGTCGTCATTGCCAAGCTTCGTCTCTACCCGCAGGAGTTCTACAACAATCAGGGAAAGATCCTGAACTACTTCATTCAACAAGGCATCTCGCTGGCGTACACCCGCAAAATTATCCTCCTCATGAACTATTGGGGATGGGAGTTTGCACGTATTCGAAAGGTCTCTTACTACCCACTTCGCGATCTCGACAAGTCATTGATCGGTGAGCTTG
>JAYVND010000517.1:0-4027 GCA_043758635.1 Bdellovibrionales bacterium | reverse complement strand
ATGCGAGCTTTGCTCGGATCGGACTCGAACTCAGAAAGAGTCTGTTGTGCAATCCCAGCGTTCTGAGCGAGGACCGTTTGCGTGAGGCCGAGCGATTTCCGCTTGAGCTTCACGTAAAGCCCTAGCTGCGCCGAGCTTCGAACTATTTTCAGACTTTGTTCCTTCGAGACGGCTTTCATTTTTATCACCTTATGCTGATAAATATATTTTATCGTCAAGTGACGATAAAAGTCAATTATCACCTTATGCTGATAAGAAGGGCCCTCCTGCTGCTGCATTCGATGTTGCAAACTTAAGGTTTTGCCGATTTTTTCGGAGCTTTGAATTATTTTTCACGAGAATTTTTGAGTCGTAAAAATACGAGAATCAGAGTTAAAAACAACGCGACCAACGCCTAGCCTTATCCTAGATCTTTCCCGCTCATTTTCGTACCAACCGATCAGCGTAAAAATTGAAAGCCTAGTCTCCAACCAATATCCAATTCTCCCGATAACACATTTGGTATGACGAATGCTGGATCTGTGAACTGGCGTGCGGCACCACGACTACGATGCACGAATCGCTCGATCGAATCAGTCGAGGGCATTCATCAAATTAAGGCAGGTAAAATGAAGGTGTTTATTCAAAAACTTTTAAGCCTTCCGATGCTCCCGCGCCTAGCCAAAGTCAATGGCGACAAAGACAGCCACCGCTCTCTCGAACGCGCAGCACTTGTCTTTTTGATCGACGTCTACAGCAAGTGCTTGATCGAAATCGACTCTTACCCGACCGAAGCAACGCTCGAAAAGTTTGATGAGATTAGCAAGCAATTGGTTTCGGGCCAGAAGGATCTTGAGCCTTCCTTAACTGAGCTTCGGCGCTTTTTTTCAATACATCGGGTCGCCGAAACTACGCACGTACTGAATTCGTTTGAAGATTTTAAAAACTTGATTTGGAATTTCGTTGCGCAGATGACCGAGGACATCCAGACTGAAGCCGAGTCCTCGAACGATATGCAGTCGCATGTTGAGCACCTTAAAAAAGCAATCGACACCGACTCACTCAAAGAGTTGCGCGACAGCTCTCGCTTATTTATCGCAAGCTACGCCAAACACCAGACTGAGCGGAGCGAACGCCGCGATCAAAACGTAAACAAATTTATTGGCCAGCTCGATAAAATCAAAACACGCCTGCTTGAAGCCGACCGCACGAGCCGCACCGATCATTTGACTGGCGCCGCAAATCGACGCAGTTTCGATGAGCACATCCGCCGCATGACCAGCTGGGCTCAGCTCCATCAACAACCCGTTTCGATTCTTACGATGGACCTAGACCACTTCAAGCAAGTGAACGACAACCACGGTCACGACATCGGCGACTTCGTTCTCAAAGAATTCGCGCGAATCTCAAAAGAAACATTCAAAATAAAAGGTGATTATTTCGCCCGCATTGGCGGAGAAGAGTTCGCAGTCATCTTGCCAGGGCACACGATCGAGATGGCCACTAAACGAGCCGAAGCAATCCTCACTCGGGTGCGTCGCGAGGTTTTTGTCGCCAACGAAAAAGAGCTGAGATTCACAATCTCACTCGGCGTTGCGCAGTGGAGCGCGGGTGAAGCAACTGACTCGTGGTTCAAGCGCGCAGACCAGGCGCTCTACGACTCTAAACATGGCGGCCGCAACCGCTATACGTTAGCCCAGCCCTACAGTTCAGTGTTGCGATCTGCCTGATCTCAATCCAAATTTATACATATGAGTACGAAATTTAAAGATGAGTGGGGCGACTTCGAAATTCGAGTTAATGATCCGCGTGGGCAGAAATGGCTCTACACAGAATCATCGCGCGCCCTCAACTTTGGCTGGAATCACGAAAACCCGGGTCGCGGGCACATCTATTTAAGCGAGATAAGCATTCGTGGCAACGACCACAGTTTGCCGTCTGATCAACTCGCGCGCTCCATCGCCCGCTTTTTTGGTTTCATGGTCAAGCCTGGCGGCGGATATGACTCCGTTCAACTACATATCGACAAAGAGATGCTCTTCCACAAAGATGATCTTTCGATCATTGATGAATATCTCGCACGCTTTTCAATGGTCCGCGAACATTCAACTACGCCGACCCAGCCTATTTGGGTCAGATCCGCAGCGGATGCAACTCAAAGTTCGAATCACTCGTCGACACTTCATTGATGAAGGCACATAAACTGAGAACTCCGAGAAGATGCGCGCAACGGCCAATTCGAGCGCGGCAGGCGTCGATAGAACTTAGATTCAGCCATGCCTAAACTTCAAAAATTTCCACAAAGTCAGGCATTTGGTGTTTCGGTCCCACGCATCGACACTGTACCCGACCACCGATTCACACATCGCTACACGCAGATCGAAGAGTATCATTTCTGCCAAGATTCGGTGGTTTTGCCTTGGCTCGTGGCCCAACTCGAGGCCGGGACAGTCAACATGGGTGAACTAAAAGTTTTAGACCTTTGTGCTGGGTGCGGCGTTGTTGGTTTCGAACTTCTGCATTACCTGCCCGAGATCAACAACATCGACTTTATCGAAATCCAAGATGTATTTAAGCCGGCATTCGACGCGAATGCCGCTCTTGTCATGAGAACACCGAAACAAGTCAACTGGCGTTCAATCAATTACGATCAGCTCAGCGACAAAGCTGAGCTTCATAAATACGATCTGATTATTAGTAACCCGCCGTACTTTTTTAGCGACGATGGCCGCGGCACCTCGAACGAGGTTAAAAATCGCTGCCGCTTTTTTGTCGATAGCGACTTTGGCTCCTACCTGCGAGGGATCTGCCTCTCAATGACCGAAGGCGGATGTGCCTACTTCCTATGTAAGCTCGGTGGGACTCATGGCCGCAAATCCTGGGATCAGATTCGCATGAGCACCGCGATGTACGATCGCCGCGCTAGTATCATCGCTGACGTTCGCGGAACCGCGGTCATCAAAATCAGTAGTGACTCACTAAAAATTTAATTACCTTCACTTCGTTGTCTTCACTAGACACACTCTTCATTCGACGCAATGATCATTTGCCTAGCGAATACGCAATGCTCATGCTGAGCTGTCGCGTGTCCACTTGCGGCTTTGAGTTTTCCGGATCTGGAGGACCAATGGAAATCGCTGAACGGCCAACCTTCGAGTTAGAAAACGAATTAGATAGCGATCTAAATATCGATGTCGGCAACAGACATGTGTCAAAAAACGACAAGAAGTCGAAGACGACTGTCGCGCCCGCCGCAACCGGGAGCATCGCCCGCTCTAAGACAACTCGCCGCCGCGCCCTCTCGGCCGGCATCATCCCGGTTTATTTAGCTGAAGCTGGCCCAGTCTTTTTACTCTTGCGCGCCTACGGGTACTGGGATTTCCCAAAAGGTGGCGCGAATTTGAACGAAGAGCCTTTGGAAACTGCGGTTCGCGAGATGCGCGAAGAAACCACAATCGAAGAAGTCGACTTTTGCTGGGGCTTTGGTTTTCAAGAAACACCTCCGTACTCGAGAGGCAAAGTTGCCCGCTATTACCTTGGACGAGTGATGACGATGAAGGTGGCCATGATCCCGAATCCCGAGAGCGGGTTGATCGAGCATCACGAATATCGTTGGGTCACTTATGACCAAGCCCTGAAGCTTGTCTCTGAGCGCGTGCTACCGATTCTGGAATGGGCTTACTCAGCCATCGCTATGGAATAGCGTCGGACTTCTAAGCATGGAATAGCGTCGGACTTCTAAGCATGAATCATGCGTTAAGCACGCGACTCGGAAGTTCGGAAAGAAATAGAATCTTGCCCCGCTGACCGCACGAGTTGACCTAAAAAAAATGGCGACCCGAAGGCCGCCATTCTAAGACGTTAAAATAAAACCAATTCGCTATGAATCAAATTAGTTTACGTCTTTGACTTTTCTAGTTCCAATTTTACGAGAATCGATCGCAACGTAAGTGATCGAAAACTTGGTACCAGCTGGTCCGTTCAACCGAGCATCGCCGCTAATTTCGATGCGGTTATGAACGTTGTCCAGTGCCCAACCCGTTTTCAC
>JAYVND010000516.1:0-4035 GCA_043758635.1 Bdellovibrionales bacterium | reverse complement strand
GCGTGACCCCAGTTGTTGCAAGCGACGGGTCGTAGAAGATGCTGCCGTCGGCGTTGAAAAGCTTCAACGCGGTCGTGGCGCTCGGGCAGTCAAAGGTTGGGTCGTTGAAGCATTGGCTAAGATTTGCGTTTTGAGTGGAGGCGACTGCCTGATTCCAAGTAACAGGATTTTGAATGTAGGACGTGAGCTGATACTTGAAATTTGCCAAGTTCGCTTCCGTGCTGAGCAGTTGTGCCTGAGTGTGCATGGTGCCGTTGGCGGCCATGCTAGCTGAAAAGACCGCTGAGACTAAGACCAAAATCGAAAAGCAAAGCGCGAGAATAAGATTTCCGCCCTCATTCTTGAGCGCCTTGCCTGGGGAGAAAACCCGCCCACGAAGTTCAGCCCACTTGCAACTCAGCAATTGGCGATCCATTTTACTTGAACCGTTTCTCGATTAAGACGTTGTATTGAATTGCGATTGCCTGAAACAAATCGCTTTTACGAAAAGTGAGGGCTCGCGGAGATCCCCCCTCTGCCACTCGCTTCATCTCTTTTCTGAGGCGAAAAAGTGGTCCAGCAATACGGTTGCTCAGAAAAACCATGATGAGAAATACAAACATAAAAACAGCGAGATTCGAAACAAGCGTGTAGACACCTGCTGTCGACTCCGAAAGCTGAAAATTCGCTAAGAAAAGCGGATCCTGGAGTTTGCTTGAAAGAAAACCCACGGAGGCGGTCGCAAAGATCACGAAGAGCGTATAGCCAAGCATCAAAAATTGAAAACCGGGATCAACAATGAGCCTACGTTTAAAAAAACTCGGCTTTGTGCTCAAGCTCGGACTCAGATCCTGGGTCGGGCTCGATTCCACCCCCGAGCTCGCACTCGGTTGTGGGCTTGTCGTCGTGTTCGCACTGACATCCGTCATGGATTTACCATTCCTGCATAAAGATTTCCGGTTCCGGCAGCTGCACCGTTGACGACAAGCGCTCCTGCACTTTTTGTCAAGGTGTTTCCAGATAGATTGAGATTCCCCGGAATCGAAAGCGTGTGGCCGGCTAAATCGATGAGCCCTGATTGCAATGTCACCGATGAAGATGACCACATGTTCACGTCGGTTGTCAGCTTGAGTGTTCCGGTCGTGTTCACCACGATAGGTCCGCTCATCATGCTTCCCACCTGCGTGAGCGTTTGGTTGGAAGTCCCGTCGAAATGCAGACTCGCGCTTCCTCCGCCTTGAAATCCGTTTGAGCCATCTGCCGGATTCGAGACATTCACATCGCCGCGCGCCGAGAGAATACCGTTATTCACAGTTCCGCAGGCGTGGTAGCAACTGTTCGTAAGATTTAGTTTACCACCGACATTCATAGTTCCACTGAGGTCGAGTGAACCGTTGTCGCCTCCCAAACTAAAGTCGACATCTGCATAAAGCCCGGTGCCGGGTTTCAGGATTGTAGGAGATCCGCCTTTGAATGCGAGTTTGCTTCCGCTCGCAGCTGCGGTGATATCGACATTCGCAGTATTGGTAAATGTGGCCGCTGGTCCGCCACCGATATCAACCTCACCGCTCAGAGCGACCGATGCACCGGTCGTTGCGATTTCTAAATTACTAAGCAGAGCGCCACTGCTTCCAAAAATAGTTTGCGTTCCGCTTGTGCCGACGAGTTTCACAAGCGCTGTTCCCGGCATTCCCGAATTGGAGAGCTTCACGTCGCCCGAGACGGCGAGGGTCCCGTTTCCGATCTCCGGCACTCCGTGATAATCATACTGCCCGAGCAGAAGTGTCCCAGCAATTTGCATGGTGCCGTTACTCAGATCAATCGAACCATTCATGCCCGTGAAAAATCCGACGTTGCTGTAGTTCACGTTGCCCGGTTTCACGGTGATGCTGGCTTGGTTTCCAGTAAAATACAGGTAGTTTCCTGCCGTTACGAAGTTACCTGACGTGTAAATGAAACTTGCAGGTGGTGGCGCACCCTGCCAGTTCGAAGCGCTGGAAACCGTGAGATCGCCCACAAGTTTAACCGTGTTGGAGCCCGCTGCAATTTCGAGATTCGAGATCGAAGCGCCTGGCGCTGATGTGATCGTCTGGCCAGCTGTGTTACCCGAGAGTTTAACCAACGTGCTTCCCCACCCAGCGCAAATAGAACCACCTGCACCAAGGTTGACGTCGCCCGCAGCGGTGATCGTACTGTTCATTAAGTTAGCTAGACAGCCGCCCGAGCTTTCCCAAGATGCAAGCGTGAGAAGTCCACTCACCTGCAGATTGTGACCCGCACCAAAATCAATTTGAGCATACGACGAAGTGGTCACTGCAAAGGATCCGTAAGTTGATGCACCGGTCAGTACGGCCATATTTCCGTAGCCCGTAATTTCCACGAGTGATGCCGGATCGAAAGTGACATCTCCCGAAGCAATTTTGTAATAACCGCTCTGCCCGTAATCCGCTTGAAATACGGTGTGTCCCTTAAAGAAAACTTTGTTGGTGCCCGCATCGACTAAGAAATTTGAGATCGAGCCAAATTCCCCGGCCCAGTTGGGATAGCCCGCGATGGTTTGACCATTTGAATTCCCAAGCACATTGACGACTGCCGAACCAAATCCTCCGGAAGTACCAAAAATGTCGATGTCACCATAAGCGTCGATGGTTCCGTTATTCAGATTCGAGTACCGATTGTTACCAAGCATCAGCTTGCCGTTGACGCGGACGTGAGTATTTTGAAGATCGACGACTGTGTTGGCTTTGAGATTAAAGTCTTGCAGCGGATGCCCGCCCGTATTTACGAGATGGGGCGGTGGCGGCCAGGCTGCAATCCAACTAACTGTCACTTGACCACCACTGTTTGCAAACTGCGCAGCCGGCGCGATCAAAAAATTTCCCTGTGTCTCGAGATTGGCACTGGTCGAGACAAATTTTCCGCCTGAGAGAATGAAGTCCGAGGCCGCAATCGAAATTCCAGCGTCAGAACCAATGAACTTTCCATCGGCCTGCTTGAAGCCGGTGCTTGCGAGGTAAATCCAGTTTCCGCTCGACTGCTTGATCGCACCTTTGAAACCTTTGTCGATTTCAATACCGGCGGCATAGACGTTCGTGTTGATTTTCGCATTGCAATTTCTGGTGCAAGCGGTGTCAAAGATCGCGGTGTCGGCACCACCTGGAATGTCATAAGTATTAGAGCAGGCGCCATTCACGACAACCCCGCACCAGTTGCGTGCAGATGACCAGTTCGCATCGCTCGCAGCACCGGTCCAACTAAATTTCGTCATGACTTTCGCGTAAACGGTTGCGGTCACGCGGGCGCCGTTCGGTGCTTGAATTGTGGCGTTAAAAGTATCCAACCCGTGAAAGTTTGAATTGGGTGTATAGGTGGCCTCGCCGCCACTGCCTTGCACCACAGATCCGTGCGCAGGGTTGCTCAGCGCGACAATCGTGGACGACGGTCCCGAGCCAAGAATCGTCAAAACGTTTGCGGTCACGCTTTGATTCATATTTGTATAAAATAAACTGGCGGTGAGTATCGGCGCGACCGGATTGAATGTCCCCATCTCATATTTAATCGAGTAATTGTTCGAATTCAGAGCCGCTGAACTGCTAGAAAGTTTTTTAGAAGTCACGAAGGTTGCCGAGATCTGAACAGAAGGATTGATGCACGGTCCGCTCGCCGGGCAGTGGGGCTGCCATGTGACATCATAGCGGAACGGGCAATTGCCGTTTTCATTGAGTCGGCTGAATTGGGTGCAAAGTCCTGATTTTCCGAAGCCCGATAGATTGCTGGGCGCGGTAGTGACTCCCGCTTGTTCCGCAAGGGCGTGATTTGCTGATTCTCCAAGAATCGAAGGATCGTAAACGAGCGTGCCGTTTTCGTCATCGACGCGGAAGGCTCCCCCTTTTCCTGCACAATCCGTGTGGCTCACTAAACAAGCCATGCTTGTATTGAGTGGATCTGAAACCGTGCGGCTCCAAGCGGCCTGCGATTGAAAGCTTCGGCCGATGCTAATCATCATATCGTAGGCAACGGAGGAGTTCTCACTGCTCTTGCCCCACTGCGTGACGC